>JANQRM010000596.1 GCA_028284565.1 Anaerolineae bacterium
CGCTCTGGGGAGATATCCCCTTTAAAGGTAATGCCAAAATCCATAAGTCTTCTCCTCAAAAGTAATCATAGGTAATGTAAGGGCGGTTCGCGAACCGCCCTTACGGAAAAAATTTCTCGACGATTGTTATTACAACCGTTGAGGTTGGGGTGTTGAGACCGTATCCTCCACTAGTGGACCATATTGGTCAGGACGGCGATTGAAGTAGAAGTGCCAAGTATCACGGACTTCTTGAATCATACTCAAGTCTATATCCCGCACGATGAGTTCTTCGTCATGCGCGCTTCCGACATCGCCGATGAATTGTCCTTTGGGGTCACAGAAGTAGCTCTCACCGTAGAAGTCATTATCCCCATAGTCTTCAATACCCACACGATTGATTGTTCCAACGAAATAGGTATTGAAAATCGCATGGGAAGTCTGTTCGATGCGCCAGAGGTGTTGGCTCAAGCCACGCGAAGTCGCTGAGGGAATGAAAACCATCTCTGCACCATTCAAGCCCAAGGCACGCGCACCCTCTGGAAAATGACGGTCATGGCAGATATAGACACCCACCTTGCCCACAGCCGTATCGAATACCGGATAGCCCAAATTGCCCGGACGGAAATAGAACTTTTCCCAAAAGCCGGGAAGATGCGGGATATGCGTCTTACGATATTTACCTTTGTATGTGCCATCGGCATCAATTACAGCGGCGGTATTGTAGTAGACACCGACACCATCATGTTCATACAATGGCACAACCAACACCATATTGAGGTCTTGGGCGAGTTTTTGCATCAATTCAGTTGTCGAGCCGTTGGGGACTTCTTCGGTAAAGGCAAAAAATTCAGGGTCTTGCACTTGGCAAAAATAAGGTCCATAAAACAATTCTTGGAAGCACATGATTTGCGCGCCTTGGTCAGCGGCTTTTTTGGCATATTCAACATGCTTCTCAATCATCGAGTCTTTATCGCCTGTCCACGTTGCTTGGAGCAATGCGCCCCGTACAATGCGCCGTTCTTCAGCCATTGGAACAACTCCTTATATAAACATTATTCTGTGTGACGATTATAACGGGTTTGTCAAGGCGATGCACAAGAATATGGAAAGTAATGAGTGCCGAGTGATGAGTAACGAGTCGATTCTATGTTATCAAATGGAATATTCTAATTAGATGTGATTTTGTTCTGCTTCTTGTACGATTATCTCATCAAGTAATTCAGCATCCTCAAGAGTTGATTCGCTATCCTCAAGGCGAGAGGCATCATAGTCGGCTTCGTGATGCAAGCGTACTTGGAGCTGTTGGGCGATGAAATAACCGTAATCATCAATCACATCATTGACGATGGTTTTGCGCGTACCATTTGCCATCTCCGCCCACACCCGATAACGCGGTGTATCGTATTGCTTCTCTTTGGAGATTTCCGTCTCTTCACAATGGATTGAGACCACACCACCGAGATCAATCTCTGTCATATGATTGAAGATACTTGGAAGGGGTTTGCGAGAAATAAGAATCTTGTCGTCATTCATCTTGATATGCGTTTTGTTAAACGCGATCAAGGCGACCATGTAATAGCAAAAGAAGGCAACCAGTCCAAATCCAAGCGGGAAAATGAATGGAATATCACCACTACCGAGCAATTCACTTCCAAAGAGTAGCGTCATAAACGTAAAGGCAAAGCTCCCAATGAGACTGCCGATGAAATTCTCATGCGTATCCAGCCGAAAGTTCGTCCGAAATGCCATGTGCAGTTTGTCATCCCTATCGACAATTTGGAGCTTCAAAGGACGCTTAATCTTGCGACGTTTGGGCTTGTTGCTCTCCGGCGTATCGAACTGAAAAATTGTGTCGCAATGTGAACACACCGCGACCATCTGCTGAATGTTGATATTCTCGGCTTTGACTTGTTCAGCACAGTTGGGGCAAGTGAGTTGCATGAGTTTCCTCTAAAGATTATGCTGTCTCTGTATTATTATCTGAGGCCTCTTTGTTTATATAACCTGAGTTATGGATAACTAAAGGGCAACAGGAAGTAAAGCGAGTTGCGGTTTGGACAGATTGAGAGCAGGTTTTTTGGGTTGATGGCAGTAGGCAACTAAGCCAGCAACGAGATTGACAAAGAAATTGTTGACACTGCGATGTCGGGAATGTTCAATCTGTGAGATGTTCTTGAGTTGGTCATTGATGGTTTCAATGATGGAGCGTTTACGAGACAAGAGTTTATCCTCCAAGATAACTAACTGGTTCTTCATATTTTTCCGTAGCATGGTGATGAGTTGAACCCCGTGGTCGAACAAATTTTGAAACAGGGGTTTGGAGAGATAGCCCTTGTCCCCGAAGAGTTTGCCAAACAAGGGCTGTGCCATCTGTGGCACGGGTTTGCGGTCATCGATGTTGCCCGGAGTGAGCCGAAAGGTCAGTATTTCGCCCCGATCATTGACAATTAAGTGCAACTTAAAGCCATAAAACCAGCCCATACTCGTCTTGCCTCGTTGCGCCAAGCCTGCAAACACCTTGTTGCGCTCAATTCGCTTGTTATGACACACAGCAATTGGGGTGGAGTCGATAAAGGCGATCCCGCTACAGTTACCTTGACACTGTTGTAAATATGCTACCAAAGGGATGCCTACACGCGGGATTAAGGCGATGAAGCGATTGTAGCTGACCAGCTTGGGAAACGCCTCACTCAAGTATGTCTGGACATACTTCTCGTAATAGTGCTTGAAATTCCGATAACTGGATTGATGAAAATGGATTAATAAGGTCATGATTTCACTCTCGCATAATTGCATTGGTCGTATTCGACGTTGCGCTCCACTCGTTAATAATTCTCGCTGATAGTGTGGACGATAGGCTTGCCAAAAATCATCGACATCACAGAATAGTTCCTGTAAACTCATTGCCAGACACCTTTCTTGCTTTCGTCAGCCAGAAAGATAACACTTTCTGTGAAAGGTGTCCCACCTTATCCAGAGTTCAGGTTAGATAGCCTTTTTCGCGCAACTTATCTTCAAGTTCCTCAAGGATTTCTCACCAAAGTGGCGTATTTGAAGCTCTGCGTCTTTTCCCCTTTGAAGCATATCTAACACATCCCCCACTGAAGTAATCCCAGAACGTTTGAGTGACTAAAGACACTTGCATTAAGGTCTAGTACACAGAAATTATATGGGGCTGTAGATGGGAAATTTTGTGGAGCATGAAAAGATTTTATGAGTTCTTCAAATTCATTGATAATGACCGATAAATGAGACATGGTAAATTGCGAGGCTTGCTTATAGAGCTTTTTCTGGATGGAGTGTCCCATCTGTCCAAATTTCCAAAGTGAGAGCTTCAGTTTTGCATCTATCATCAATTTTCGGTTTGATGTGATATTTTACACGTCGTACAGGTGAGATATTCTTATCTTCATCACCTGACAATCTCAGCAATGTATCCTGATAGACACTTCCTAATGTCTCGCCATACCCCTTTTCAAGCGGACTGATGACAAAGCGTCCATAATCTGTTGTGACCTGTTTCTGCTCAATCTTGCGTGGGATAATCATGTCAGAATGATTGAATGACAAGTTCATCGTGCGTTTATGTCTCCACTAATTGATTGCCTCAGAGTATTTTACCAGATGAAAATTACCCCTTATCTCCATAGGGAAATCGGTAGGCACGGTAGGTGAATTGCCCATCGGGGAAGTTGAGCGAAAAGACGACTTCACCATCAGGATTGACTTCGGTGATGTTGGGCAAACCTGTGGTACTGCCCCAGCCGATGAGTGTATTGCCATTGTCAAGGCGTTGGACAGAACCCATCGTTGGCGTGAAGCGTCCGTCGGTGTATGACCATACCAGAGTCGCCGTCTTGTTTGCTTCGTCAAGTTCGTATTCGACTACGCGCGAGATGCGATTGTCTCCCTCACGGAAGTTGCCATTGTCAAAGAGTAGCAGATTACCGTTGGGCAAAATGTGAGGATGATGCTGTCCACTAAAGCCGAAGTAAGGATCATTAATGAAGGTGAATTGATTTTGCTTCGATATGGATCCGCCCATGCGCCAGAGGATGTCGCCCGTTTCATAATTGATTTTGATAAGTTCATCCAACACCCGCGCAGAAAGGATGATGTCGCCATTCGCATCCAGAGTCATGCCATTGCCATGCACGACAGCCACAGCACTCGGCGGTTCAGCTTGGAGGAATTCATCACTGACCACATCCGTCATTGCCAATTTCCCCCAACTTGCCCATTCCCAAATCACCTGATTTTGGGGGTCAATCTCTTGGATAATTAAGCCAACCACAATCGCTTCTGGATGTCCCCCATAACGAGTCATGTTTAGAATCCGCACATCATGAGAAAGCAAAAATATATTGCCATTCTCGCGTTGATAGAATTCGTGAGGTGCGGTGTTGGTGAGTCCGTTTTGGGTATGAACTTCGCGTAGTAGATTGCCCTCTTCATCCAGAATGCGATACACACCATTGATTGCAAAACCACTGTTGTCGATGCCATTTTCTAGCAATTGAAAATAATACAATGTGCCATCGGGATTACGTCCGAAGTTGAAGCCACGAGTGGGGCGTGTCGGTTGATAAAATACGGGAGTCCCCGCATTATCTAAAATCATCAAATAATGCCCGAACTCACTCTCCACATCGCGCCCCCGAAAATTAGATAGATAAATATAACCGTTAGCAACCTCATCAGTTGAGAAAACCTCAATCATTGGAAAATCATCGGGTAAATCTGGCGTATCTTGAGCCAAAGTAGGGATGATAAGCAATATTGTGATGAGGAGAATCCAGAATTTTTTCATGTGAAGTCTCAGGTTGTTTGGTTAGTGTGTATCGGAAAAATCTTATCACAGGTTGAACGAACGCTTAAAACAAGGCTTTTGTGGCGAAAAGCCTTAATTTCCATAACATTATTTATGATGTCCATATGAAATCTTTACAATTTTCGGGCTATAATAGTCCCCAGAATGAAATTGTAATTCAAAAGAGGGTGAGACTTATGATGGTCCACGACGATATACTTGCATCACTGGTTCCAGACAAAATGTGGTGTGAAGTGCATGAGGGTCAAGATGCATGTGATGTTTTGGTGCAGATGGAAGATGGCACGGTTTATACGGCGTTGTTTGTGACGTTTTCGTATTTGCGTCGTCAAATGGATTTGACACAAGCAGTTACAGAAAACCTGCCGGAATCGACACCAGTGCGTTATGCCGCGTTAGATACACCCCATATTCTGGTAGAAGATTTAGAACGTGACACATTGGAAGATACGATTGATAACCTCTTAGTTCAAGATGTCTTTGAAGGTCTATTTACGCGCGTCACCGAAACCCAAACCGAGACTCGAACTACGAGCGACGGCAAACGAGCGACCCAAGAAGTCGCGTCCGTCGTTATTTCGGATGTCCTCGTGGTGGATGAATAAGTAGGCAACCCTTTCTTAACTCCGCACACTCAAACACGAGGATAGGCAACTGCCACACGTCCTCGTGTTTTCATTTGTCCAACATTCGTTATAATGACACCCGCTTCGACGGTATGATGTTTGTCGTCACAATGATGGAATGACGATTTATTTTGGATTCGATGAGGGCGCGATGCCCCGACAGACTAGCGATTACATAACCAACAGAAACGCGATAAGGAAACATGACAATGCCAGAAGAACGCTATGAAGATAGCCAACTGTACAAAATTCGACACTCAACGGCGCATGTGATGGCACAAGCCATGCTGGAACGTTTTCCAGAAGCCAAAATCGCCATTGGTCCGCCGATCGAAGATGGATTCTACTATGATTTCGACCTGCCCCAAGCCATCACGGATGAGGATGTGAAATGGGTTGAGAAACGGATGAAGAAACTGCTCAGTCAAGGACATGAATTCCAAGTGCGTGAGATTTCACCCGACGAAGGGCGCGAATTATTCCATGACCAGCCCTACAAGCTCGAACTCATTGATGATTTGGTCAGTGGACGAGTCGATGATAATGGCAATGCCATCGCGGAGCCAGCCGACAAACTGACGGTCTATACGCAAGATACGTTCACGGATTTGTGTCGCGGTCCACATGTCGCCAATACGAAAGAAATCAACCCAAAGGC
The DNA here is from genome assembly GCA_028284565.1 of Anaerolineae bacterium. Next base: position 6,098 of record JANQRM010000596.1, read on the forward strand.
AGTCAGCATCTCCATCCGTCCACCAGCAGGAGCCTATTGGCGTGGGGACGAAAATCGGGAGCAACTGACGCGCATCTATGGCACGGCTTGGGAATCGCCTCCTGAACTCAAAGAGTACAAACAGATGCTGGAAGAAGCAAAGAAGCGTGACCACCGTGTTCTTGGTGAGAATCTCGATTTATTTGTCATCGACTCGCTTGTGGGTAAAGGTCTGCCACTGTGGTTGCCAAATGGGGCAATCTTGCGGGACACGCTGGAACGCTGGTTGCGTCAGGTGCAAATTGAGAACGGCTACCTTCCAGTTGTCACACCGCATATCGGCAATCTCAACCTGTACAAAACGTCGGGGCACTATCCCTATTACTCGGATAGCCAATACACGCCAATTGATGTCGATGGCGAGGAGTTCATGCTCAAACCGATGAATTGTCCGCATCATTGCCGAATCTATAAGAGCAAGATGCGCTCCTATCGGGATTTGCCCTTGCGTTATGCCGAATTCGGGACGGTCTATCGCTATGAACAATCGGGCGAATTACGTGGACTGACGCGGGTACGAGGCTTTACGGTGGATGATGCTCATCTCTTTGTCCTGCCAGAACAACTTCTCGAAGAATTCAAGGATGTGGTGCGCCTGATCCAGCATGTCTTTGGGTCGTTAGGGATGGCAGACTTCCGCGCACGAGTCGGAGTGCGTGACCCTGAAAGTGACAAATACGTCGGGGAAGGTGAACTGTGGGATAAGGCAACGCAGGCAATTCTCGAAGCCTGTGAAGAACTCGAATTGCCTTATGTTGTCGAAGCGGGCGAAGCCGCCTTTTATGGTCCCAAGCTGGACTTCATCGTGCGCGATGTCCTCAAACGGGAATGGCAACTAGGCACGGTGCAGGTCGATTACAATCTGCCAGAACGCTTTGAACTCGAATACACAGCCGAAGACAATTCGCGCCGTCGCCCCGTCATGATTCACCGCGCGCCCTTCGGCAGTATGGAACGCTTCATCGGCATCTTGATTGAGCATTTCGCTGGTGCATTCCCGCTATGGCTCGCACCTGTGCAAGCGATGGTTATCCCCATTGCGGAAAATCATAATGAGTATGCAGAAGAGGTCATGAATCATCTGAAATCAGCAGGCTTCCGTGTGGAAGCAGATTTAAGGAATCGTCATATGCGGAACAAAATCAAAGAACATCGCAAAATGCTGATTCCCTATCTCTTGATTGTGGGAGATCGCGACATCGAGAATCGGACGGTGAGCGTGCGTTTACGGACGGATGAAGACTTGGGTGCGATTCCACTCGATGACTTCACACAGCAGATGCAGGAGTTGGTCGCCAGTCATTCTCTGGAACTTGCGCCTGCCTAAAGAATCAAAAAAGGGCGTACTGTCACGTACGCCTTTCTATAAATCAGAAACGAGAATAACCAATGAGTGCAGAAGAACATCATGAACAAGCGGGGGATTCACCTGTTACGATTGCGATTGTAACTGTCAGTGATACCCGCACACCCGAAACAGACAAAAACAAGACTTACCTTGAAGCGCGATTGACCGAACTCGGACATCGAATTGGGGGGTATCGAATCGTCAAAGATGACCCTAATCAGATTAGCGATGTCATGATCGAAATGGCGCGGAACGCCTCAGTACAAATGATTCTCTTTAATGGTGGAACTGGTATTGCAAAACGTGATACGACTTTTGATGTCATCAGCAGTCGGCTAGAGAAAACGCTCACGGGCTTTGGGGAGTTGTTCCGCATGTTGAGTTATGAAGAAATTGGCGCGGCGGCAATGCTCAGTAGGGCAACGGCTGGAGTCTATCGGGGCAAACTCGTTGTCTCCATGCCGGGCAGTACGAATGCCGTTAAACTCGCAATGGAAAAGCTCATCCTACCTGAGATTAATCATTTGGCATGGGAGTTGACGCGATAGGGATTATGACTCGTCTAATATCTGATGTTACTTAGAAGATAGATAGCTGGAGAGATAATCTCTTAAATCATCAAGTGAATGAACCAGTTTATCAAGTGAACATTGGATCATCAGATTGACAAATTGTCCATCACTATGAAAACGCATATCCGTATGTACACCGATGAGATGCTTGCCTTTCCCATAGGCATATCCAATCTCCCACGCTGTACCATCATCGACAGCCATGCCATTCAGATTGGCAATTACTAAATCAGAACTGTCAACTTCATCTCGATCCAGCTCAAAAATGCTGTTGATGTCACGAATATCGGGTAATAACTCTTTACCATCCCGATGGGGCAAGAAGGTATCGTAGCCAAGCTCCCGTGCGATTTGGTCAATTTGCGCTACTTCCCCTCGTTCACCCTCATTAAATAGCGGACCCGCAATATAGGCTTTCATGTTAATCCTGTCGCGTTTCCATAATTTGCTTGAGGTTTTCCCATTCTTGTGCAAGTTGATTTTTGAGCGAAAGATTCAAGAGCAGGTTATTCCAAATCATCCAACCCACACGAATGTTGATTTCATCAATAACTAGGCATTCACCCGCACCATGATGCTGAATGGTAATTGTCCGAGTAAACGGAAAGTTGTTGTAGGACCCCTTGAGTGTGATTTTCTTATTGCGATCATAATCCACAATATCGGCATTGACGAAAGATGTCCGTCCCATTAGCCGACGGGTTTCTGCCACCATCGACCCAACACGTAAGGGGTCACCTTCCCGTACACTGACATTTATCACTTGAGGTCGCCATTTTTCGTAGTTGCTAAAGTCGCTCACAAAATTAAAGACATCAAAGGTCGAGCGACGAATGGTGGTACGATATTCAAAAGCGGGCATAGAGACTAGCCTTTCCGGTCAATATGCCCTGATTGTAGCGAACAACCTATTGTGGAAGCAACTGAGAGCTTATTGCGTGTTTATTGTCACTCCAAACTGACTCATCCCATTCGTCAGCCATGAACCATGGATGATTTGAATCGTATCCTCAAGCTGGAATGCACTGGTAATCACCCCACGCCGTTGATTAAATTGGAAGACGGGATTTGCCTCATGTTTTGTCCAATTGATGCCATCCTCGCTTGTCGCATATCCCATCCATAGAAGTTCTGCATCGCGTGGTTGCGGACCACCCACATTACGTTCTGCGCCAATATAGAAGAGTTGCCAACTATCCTCCGTTGGTAAGACAGTTGTTGCTAAGACCAAAGCACTATCCCATTCGCCTTCTTCACCAATAGACAGAATCGGTTCGTCAACAATATCCCAAGTGATTCCATCTACAGATGTCGCTAAACCTAGTTGCCCAATTTCCTCATCATTGGTGAAGCCAGCAAAATAGAGGCGATATTCATCCTCTGTCTTGATAATATCCAGTGGGAAGAATTTGTTGCGCCATGTCCCTGCTTCACCTTCCAATATGGGTTGACGCGGGTCGGTTGTCCACGGCCCTTCAGGTGAAGGTGCTGTCAGGCGAAACAGGAATGGACTAATTCCTGCATTGCTGACCTGCGTCGCAATCATCAACCATGTTCCATCTGCTTCGACCAAAACTTGTGGATGCCCTGCAAAACGGGCTGGTGTGACCTTATCCATAACGGGATTCGCCGACGATTTCTCCCAGTTGATGCCATCCTCACTCGTAGCAAATCCGATGCCAGAAAGTAAGGTCGATCCTGACCAGCCAAAACCAGTATAGAAAAGATAATAGACTCCCTCATATTCGATGACATCGGGCGTAAATGAAAAGCCATTGTCCCAATCACTTGAGTCAATATCGGGAACAATAATGGGTGTACTCTCCGTCACTTCAAATTGTGGCATGTCGTCTTGTGCCATGACCATTCCTAATACCATGAATAAGAACATCAGTAAGCTCAATCGCGCTTTATTCAAAACATCCTCCTTTGGGTCGATTCCGTTAACCTGAGCCTAAACCTTCCAACAATTGGAAAGTCAAGGTGAAAAGAGTCCATTTCTTATATAGTTCATAGACACAGCCAAGCTGATTTTCGGCTATTCGCGGTATAATTGAGTCAAGTTAGGATAAAAGGAGACGAATCATGGCGCGGAAATATTACAGTAGCGAAGCCCGTAGCCAAGCGATGCGTGAACGCAAAATGATTGCGATAATTGCAATGGCACTGGGGCTAGCAATCGGTGGGATAATCGCTCTGTTGTTTGCACCAGAAAGTGGTGAGGAGTTACGCGAAGACTTAGGTGAATATGCCGAAGATGCCCTCAAATCAGGTCGCAAAACGGCTAGTCGTTTAGGGAACAACTTACACGATGCACGTGAAGCTATTGAGGATCGTGTGCGGTAAGATTACCATATCAAAACGCTTAGTCGAGTTTGCTGTCGCCAGATGTAATGTGCAGTGAGGGTGATTCCCATCACATTGGCGATATAATCTGTGATGGATGGGTAGCGGTCTGGTGAGAAGGCTTGCGCGAGCTCAGTGATTAAGCCTAATATCAGCGCAAACACAATGACGATCTGTAACGCCCGCTTGAGAGTAACATAATTCACAGCGACTCCTACCCACAATGCCGTCAAGACACTGTAAGCAATCGTGTGTGCGCTGGTGAAGACAAACTCACGTTCAAATGTCACAGGACCCGGTGGAATACCCGTGTCAATTAAGGGGGTATCCTCTGGCTGGACGAGTAAAATCACAAGCAAAATTGTCCAGACAATCGCCATAACCCAACGTAACAATAGTGGTATTTTTTGGTGCATATCATCGACTCCGACTAGGGATATGGTATGATAAACGGAACGCTGAGATAGTTGAGGTGTTCCAAAATCCCCTATGCCGACCTTCCATGAATCGGATTATTCCTCCAAAAATCGCTATCGTACACCCGAAGAAGCCGAAGCCTACAATCGAGTGAAACGTCGTTTTCGCCGACACCGCATTTTCAATTTTCATTTATTTCTCTTTGTCCTCATCAACGCACTCGGTTGGGGATATATATTCACCGAATTCTGGTGGAATCCTCTCAATCCCATTTCAATTAGTAGTCTTGTTCGATTCGGCGCATTAAGTCTCATCTGGTTGGTCGTGATTTATTTTCATCAACGTTACACGCATATCAGTGACCACGAAGACATCGAAATGGAACAGGCATTGAATCAGGCACGCTATGGAAATCAGCCCGATTTTTATGAGGAAATAATTGAAGAAGCTCCCTATCGTCTGATGCGAGATGACGATGACCATTACTATGATGACGAAATTGCCCGTAAGGTGAAACGGAGAAGCCGATGACTGTGTATGACAAGCCCAAACGCAAACCTAAAACCGTTCCACAAGCCTCAATTTGGGAAATATTGTCGGCATTGGTATCTGGCATAATCTATTACACGATCGTTGCTCCATCACGTTGGCTAGAGCGGCAAACGAGCCGCTTCGCAGGTTGGAGTTGGCATCAAACCAAGCGATTTACTCGCTGGATATGGCAACAAACAGGCGCAGGATTGTCTTGGACATGGCGGACAAGTGGCACAATTTTGCAGAAGACTATCCTAGCCCCAATCATCGGGTTGGGACGTTTGCTCGGTTTTGTCCCACGTGCCATACCTGACGGCTTATCTCCTGCAGAAATAGAAGCCTACCAACGCATCAATCAGGCGTATCGTCGTCGTAAACTGTGGTATCTGCATCTCCTCATCTTCAGTATCGGGATGGCAATCTTGTGGGTAGGTGAATTCTTTTATTATCCTCCTCGCACAGGAATGGCGATTATGTTCACCATGATTTGGCTGATTGCTTTGGGTGGACATCGTTTGTGGATGAACTTAGGCGAATCGGAAGACCGTGAGATTGGCGACGCGCTCCAGCAACTACGAGATACTCAGCAAACCATCTACTACGAAGAAGAATATTATCATGACACCTCGCACCTCGAAGACCATGATGAAGCTGACTGGGTTGATGAGAGAGTGGTTCACTTGCCGAAAGCGAAACGGCAAAGTCGCTAGGAATTTCGCAACCAATCCAATAGAATTTCCGCTAATTTCAGCCGATGCGATGAAAATGCATGGTCGGCTTGTGGCACGATTGTATGTTTGAATTGCTCCGTATTCTGTGCGAGGAGCGCATTTACGAGAGGTGTATGAGCTTTTTCGACGGGAACAGCGAGGTCATTCTCTGCGGCGATAAGCAAAACATCAATCTCCCTTAATTTATCCACAATCTCAAGCATTGTTAGATGTTTTGCTCACGCATCCACAAGCATTCGATACGCTTGAGGCGATCAAGATGCAATGGTTGCATACCATTCGTAAACCAGTCCAATGCTTCATTACGTTGGGGTTCATCAGTAGCCATCTCGTGTGAACGTAGTCCAAAGTTGACCCCTGCAATAGACGCGATCCGCTTGACTAACCCCGTTGCACCTGTCATCAGACTTGCCCAGCCCCCCATACTATGCCCGATGACTACGATATTATCCCTATCGATCCGAAAGTTTTCTAATGCTGTGTCTGTACGGAGATAGTCAATCGCAGAGACAACATCTTCCAATACATGCAAAAAGGAAAAGATTCCCTTGCTCCCCCATGAACCACGATAATGAAACACGACCACATGCCAACCTGCTCGACGGAATATCTGGGCTAAATCAAAGTTGCGTTCATTGCCGAGAATGCCGTGTAAGAGCAAAATCGTCGGATGAGGTCCCTTTCCCTGTGCCATATAGATGACTGTTAGCATCTCATCCCCATGACTGGGAATCGTGAAACTGCTCATCGTCGCCGGATAATCAGCGTTGATGGATTCAATATCTTGACGAATCGGGTCGTTGGTCATGGATTGGTTTTCTAGGTTTGCTCGGTTATTTCAGGACGACGCGCACGGAATCCCAAGGCATAGATGCCCATCCCTAGTGCTACCGAGAACCAGCCGAATATCCACAAGAGATACAAGGGGACAAGCATGCGTTGCACATCCAAATAGCCTTTTGTCAGCATGCGTTCCAAATAGACTTGAACGATACCACTCGCACCCAATGCAAGACTCGCACCCAAGAAGCCAAAGGTCACGAACCAGAAAGGCATGAGTCCGGTAATCCGCGTATTGATGCCACGCAGTTCCGCCCCCGTTTGATTCATCACCCCTAAAATAATTGCTAGCAAGCCGAAAGCCGTCATGGTCCATTGCAAATCCGTGATACGAGTCCCTTGCACCCATTGATTGATAGCAGGAAGCGAGGTTAAGGTCCCTATCACGCCGATACTCAGCATCAGGAGTATTAAGCCTAACGCATACCAATGGGCGGATAGCGTTTTCCACTCACTACGAACAGCCAACGCGCGATAGCTATGGGAGGCGAAAATGGCATAAGCTGTCGGAATAATCACGATTCCCAAAATGGCGAGGCTACCACTGGCAGACAGCGTATATAATGGCGCAAGATTCACCCAGCCACCAGCAAAAGCGACCAGCCCTGCGACGATATAGGTCCCATCATTTGCCCATTCGACCAGCACATTCCCAAAGCGTTGCATTAACCAGAAGCCGATGGCGACAATCATCACCACCTGCGCCACATTTTGTTTGACATTTACTGCCAACACACGGAACACACGGTCAAGCAGATAATTGTCGGTCGGGATAATGCCAACCAGAGTCAGCAGGATACTCAGCACCAAACCAACCGTATAGACCACAGCAAAGGGTGTCCATGATAACGTGTTACGGACAATCAACCACGCAAAGAAACTCATCCCAACAAGTTGAAGAATGTCCAAAACAAAAGGTAATTCCAACAGATGCCGACCTTCCAATTGTCCGAATAGTCCTGCGAAGAAGGTCAACATCAGCAGAATTGTCCAGAGTTGAAACGCGCGTTGGAGCAAGCCAACATCCACGAAGTTACGCTCCGAATGAGCATCTGCCGTAATCGTCACACCACAACCCAGCAAGCCCGTCACAATCGCTAAGTTCAACAGGACATGCGCAAAGCCACTCGTTTGCACATACCCGAAAGATTGTGCGAAAGGATCATCTGGTAGAAATTTGACAGCAGTCAACAACGCGACCATCAGATAGAGCGAGACCAATAACACCGTCTGCCCAAAGAGTTGATAAGCAATCTTGAGTGTCGGCGTTGGCTTCATCATGATTCATCCTCCCGCAATGTCATCAGGAAGGCAATGAGATTGTCCAATTCTTGTGTGGAGAGCAACTCACCCAGATTTTTCTGCATCAAATCTTGATAGCCTTCCACGATGTAATCACTTGGATTGAGAACGGAATTACGAAGATATTCTTCAGCTGTTTGCCCAAGTACCCTTATACCTGCACGGTGTCCAATATCAGCAAGTGGGGGTCCCGGTAAAGACGTCACCGCAATATCCAACGAATGACAACTGGCACAACGCTGACTATAAATCAGTCGTCCGGCTTCAATTTGCTGATTATCAACACTGGGTTCGTCCGATTGCGTATCTATCGCCACAACCGGAACGGTTCCTCCCCCGATGATGTTGATGGTACGTGGCGGGAAAGCCTCACTTGTTGGATGAGCATTAATCCAATTCAGAAAAGCGATAAGAGAGGTTCGTTCATCCACTGAAAGCGTGAATTGTGGCATCAATCGCTGGTTAGGATAAAATGCGGCGGGATCAATCAAGAACTCACGCAAGTAATCCTCTCCACGAGTTGAGGCGATGTGGGTCAAATCCGGCGCATATGCCCCACCGTGTCCGTAAAGAGTATGACAACTCTCACAACCATTTACCCGCCAGACATTGAGGCCAGCAACAACTTCCTCTGGTATATCCGTCGTCGAAATTGTAGGAACAGCCGTAATGAGAACCAGCCCCAGCGAGAGTACGACACAAATGAAGAAGAATATCCGTACATCGCGCATCAGACGATCACCCCATCTTGGAGTGTTTGTATCACTTGGCTGATGACATAGAGTAAGGTCAGGAGAAATAAAATGGTGGCAAGCCAACCTGCCCATCGCCAGATGCGACCCATCAAATATTTTTCCGTCATAAATCAGTCCAGTTGCAATAAATATCTCAGATGAATTATAGTGATCGTGTTCCAAAATCGCAAAATTGGAGATGCCTATGTCAGCGGGTTATTCAGGAGTGCCATTGATTCGTAAATTGGGAATCAAAGCTGGTAATCGAGTCGTCTTGCTTCATGCACCAGATGATTATCTGACGACGCTGGGCGAGTTACCAGATGACGTTACGTTGCTAGCCGAATTGCCCGATGAAGTGGAAGGTGTTGATTTTGTGCAAGCCTTTTATCGAGAACGTGCGGATTTAGAAGCAGATT
>JANQRM010000238.1 GCA_028284565.1 Anaerolineae bacterium
ACATTTGGAAGGACCGTATCTTAATCCCACGAAATGTGGGGCACAAAATGTCGAGCATATCCGTCGAGCTCAGCGAGATGAGGCGTTGGCATGGCTAGATATGGATGTGATTCGCTTATTGTCCCTTGCTCCAGAATATGTTGAGAATCACTGGTTGATACGAGAATGTGTTCAACGGGGGATAATCGTTTCCTGCGCGCATACGAACGGCACAGCTGAGGATATTATTCACGCTGTCGAATTAGGATTATCTCACGCGACCCATACCTATAATGCGATGACGGGCTTGCATCATCGAGAGCCGGGTGTCTTGGGTGCGGTCATGGCAAATTCGAATATTCGGTGTGAGCTCATTGCAGATAATATTCATGTCCACCCAATAGCCATGAACGTACTATGGAATACGAAAGGCAAGGGTGGAGTTATCCTAGTCAGTGATGCTACCAGCGCGACGGGACTTGCCGAAGGTGAACATCTCATTGATGGTCGTCCAGCTACTGTCGTAGACGGAGCCGTCCGTTTAGAAGATGGAACGATAGCAGGAAGTATCCTGACGATGGAGCAAGCACTCCATAATTTCATGCAAGCGACAGAAGAGGCACTTGAAAATGTCTGGCAGACAACGAGTTTGAATCCAGCGAAGACACTTGGTATTGACCAACACAAAGGGAGTTTGGAAGTTGGCAAAGATGCTGACTTGGTATTGCTTAATGAGGGTGATTTTCGGGTTCATATGACTGTTGCCAAAGGAAGAATCGTGTATCAAGAGGAAACTTAATGTCCTATCTCGAGCAAGAAATCAAAGCCCAGCCGACAATCTTGGCAAATCTAATCCAAGCAGAAGCAGATAATGTCAAAGCGATTGCCAATGCTATCCAGAAATTCAATCCTAGCTTTGTGATGATTGCCGCACGAGGAACATCAGATAATGCGGCGCGTTATGCTCAATACTTGATGAGTATCCATGCCAATCTGCCTGTTGCGCTAGCGACTCCGTCTGTCCACACGCTCTATGAAAGTCCACCCCATTTGAACAATGCACTTGTGATAGGCATCTCCCAGTCTGGACAATCGGTTGATGTCGGCAAGGTTGTTCAAGATGCGCGGGAACAAGGTGCATTAACGATTACGATCACAAATGATCCCGAATCACCAATGGCACAATCTGCACATCATCATCTGCCACTACGCTGTGGTGAAGAAATCAGTGTCGCAGCGACGAAAACCTATACCGCACAATTGACGACGATTGCAATGCTGGTCTGCGCCCTAACCAACCAAGCTAGACTCCGAGAGCAGTTGGAAAAAGTGCCGCAATGGACACGCGAGACCTTAGAGAAAAGCCAAGGCATTGCCGGCTGGATTGAGCGTTATCGCTATATCGAGCGCATTGCAAGCATCGGACGCGGTTATAATTATTGCACGGCGTTTGAAGTAAGTTTGAAAATTAAAGAGCTGTGCTATATCACAGGCGAAGAATATAGTGAAGCTGATTTTCGGCACGGTCCCATTGCGATGATTCAATCTGGCTTTCCGGTATTGGTCGTCGCACCCAATGGAAAACCACTTCCCCTATTGGTCAATCTGCTAGAACACCTACACAAGCAGAAAGCGGAGTGTTTGGTGATTTCTAATGATGAGACTGCCCATCGCTATGCCAAAAAGTCGATGCATATCCCCAAAGGCGTTCCTGAGTGGCTGAGTCCAATTTGTAGCGTTATTCCAGGGCAGGTGTTTGCGATGCGCTTGGCGTTGGTCAAAGGTCATACTATCGATAAGCCAGAAGGTTTAACCAAAGTCACGATTACGCAATAGTTACTTGCCCTGCCAGTCGATGGGATAAGTTTTATCCAGCATCGCTTTCACCGCATTCTCAAAATCGTCCGTGCGGAAGAGTTGTGCTTGCGCCCACGCTTCGAAGTTGAGACCCGCTTGATAATCCATGATGTTATTGACCACCCGTTTGGTATAACTGACAGCTAAGGGTGCGGATTGTGCGATTTCGCTAGCTAAAGATTCTGCACAGGATAATAGTTCATCTTTCGGCACAACAGTGTTGACCATACCCCATCGCTCAGCTTCTTCAGTGGAGAAATTGCGCCCAATCATAATGAGTTCCTTAGCACGGGCGGGTCCGATGAGTTTGGTGAGGCGAACTGTGCCACCCACATCGGGGATGATGCCCAGCCGTGTCTCTGGCAAACCAAGTTTAGCGCGCTCTGCGACGATACGAAAATCACAAGCGAGTGCCATCTCAAAGGCTAGACCGAGTGCGTATCCGTGAATGATGCAAATTGTGGGCAATGAACAGTTTTCAATTTTATTGAAGACCTGCTGATAATTCACTGTAGTGGGGAATAGGTTGTCTCGCCAATTATCCCCGTAGGCTGAGCCAAGTTGTGTAAGGTCAGTTAAATCGACACCAGATGAGAAGACGCGACTCTCTGAGCGAATGAAAACGACGCGCGCTCCCTTTTGAAAGGCGTGTTCTGCTTCGTCAAAGGCTTGTCCAATTTCGATCATCATCTGGTGATTCATGGCATTGCGCATGTCAGGGCGATTGAGGATGACTTCAAAGATGTGCTCGCGTTGACGGGTGAGGATGGCGGGTTCAGTCACTACAAGTACTCCATTCATGTGCGATTAGGGTTGGAGTATAGCGCAGATTACGCGTGTGGATAACCTGCACAAGAAAATATCGTATTCTTCGGATAGTGTGACAACTTGACAGGTTGCCATCAACGTGTCACAATTTGACACAATTCAAAACGAATGAGGCAACGATGCGTTTAATTTGCAATACCACTGACATGACAATTACCCATCGGCTATGTACGTCGGGGATGTGAGTGTTGCTTTATTGTAATCGCTAAACACCCCCGCAAGGGGTTTTTTGTTTTATAGATGGAGGCTACTTTTGGTTGTACAAACACCTATGACACAGCTTGATACACCACAATATGCAGTTGAAGCAGAATATCGTATTCGCGTTAACAATTTCCCCTCGCAGATGATGGCGATCCCACCTTCTCGGATGTTCACCATCAAAGAAGCGTTAAAGAAATATCAGGA
>JANQRM010000619.1 GCA_028284565.1 Anaerolineae bacterium
GCCCGCTTCCGTTTCAATTTGGTCGAGTCGTTGCCAGTCGGGAAAGGTGACGACATCGGGCTGACGGTCATAAATCAAGGTCTCGATGGCTTCACGGGTAGGCTGTGCTGGGGTGAGGAGGTTTCCAGTTTCCCAATCTTCAATAAGGTGCTTCACCGTTTCAACTGCATCGGGCTTGTTCGTGCCGATGACTCCGCTAGGTCCGCGTTTTATCCAGCCCGCGACATAATGCCCAATGACCGGTTCTCCGCTTTCATGTTCGGTCAAGACGCGCCCTCTTTCATTCGGGATAATGCCCCAACGGTCATAGAAGGGGACATCAGGCAGTGCCACACCATTATAGCCCACTGATCGAAAGACTAATCCCACTGGTAGTGTTTCGATTTCATCAGTTGCGTAGGGGCGCAACATCCCCTGCTCATTGGGCTTGAGTTCATTCTTGACGAGTTTGATCGCTTCAACTCGCTCTGCCCCCAAGATTTCGATGGGGGATTGCAGGAAGCGCAAGATAATGCGTCGGGGTTTGTGATGGATAGGAAGTTCAACATAGGTTGTTAAAATGTCGAGCTTCCGAATCGCTTGTTTATCATTACCCTCTGCTATATATGCCTGACTATAGGGGTCGAGTTGAATTTGTTCTGGTGTGACGATAATATCTGCATATTCTATTTCACCCAACTCTTTTAGTTCTGGATTGCTGAATGCCGCTTGAGCGGGTCCCCGTCGTCCAAACACGAATATCTCTTCGACTTGGCTGTGCTTGAGGGCTTCGAGCGCATAATCAGCAATATCTGTTGTTTTGAGTTCATCATAACCGCGGGCGAGGATGCGCGCGACATCCATAGCGACATTGCCCACACCAATCACAGCAACTCGTTTTTGCGTCAAATCAAATGTCAAATCTCGAAAATCGGGATGCCCGTTAAACCAGCCCACAAATTCGGTGGCGGGATGACTCCCTGCTAAATCTTCACCGGGGATATTGAGGCGTCTGTCTGACTGTGCGCCGACGGCGTAGATAATGGCGTGATAATGCTGTTCCAAATCAGCACGGGTGACGTGTTTGCCAAACTCCACATTGCCATAATAGCGAAAATTCGGTTTAGAAGCGATGCGATCATACACTTTGGTGACGGATTTAATCTTCGGATGGTCGGGTGCGACACCCCCACGAACCAAGCCATAAGGTGTGGGTAGGCGTTCAAACAAGTCAATGTCGACATGGAGATCGGCTTGTTTTTGGAGATGTTCGGCGGCGTAAAATCCGGCAGGTCCTGAACCGATGATGGCAACACGCAAGGGGGAATCAGATGTTCCAAGTGAGGTCATAGAGTGTCTCGATTGTGAAAAATGTCATGATACTAACATTATAGCCCAAAGGAATTATCTCGTTAAGGATATTTGATAGTACTACAAGATGACATTCATCTATCAAACACGCATTCTGATACAAAACCAAGATGAGCGTAATGCTCGTGTAAGAACCGAAATTTAGGATAACGCTTGTAGTTAACCGATTATTTATCAGAAAGGACAACACATGCTGACACAGGTTAAACGGAAACCTCACTGGCTCATGTTGCCTGTCGTCATGCTGAGTGTACTCTCACTGATGACGATTACTCAACTGAACTCCCATGCGATGGATGACAATTGTCTCGAAGGGCGAAGCATCGAACGTGGATGGGAAAATACGAACTTCTGTAATGCCACGGTTGAATTTAGCGAAATTTTCAACGTGATTGGTAAAGATAACATCCCCGCTGTTGATGATCCCATTATGGAAAGTATTGAATCTGCCAGCGAATGGCTGGTCGATGCCTCTCCGGTGATTGCCGTGGAAATTA
>JANQRM010000647.1 GCA_028284565.1 Anaerolineae bacterium
TCTCGACCAAGTGACAGCCGGACAGCCCGCGCAGATTTTCCTGTTGATTGGCACAAACGACCTCTTTGCAGGTACTTCACAAGATGAGATTGTCACCAACATTGTCTACATCGTCGATGCAATTCAGGAGGCATCCCCACAAACAGAGATCTTTGTCCAAAGCCTCTTGCCCAGACAAGCTGTCTTCCAACAGGGCATCGAAGCGATCAATACGGAGCTAGAAAGTGCCATCGAAGGCAAAGCCACATGGATCAATCTCTATCCTCACTTTCTCAATGACGCAGGCATATCACTTGATGACACCTTGACCAATGATGAACTCCATCTGAATGGACAGGGCTACATCATTTGGCGTGACACCATCGCCCATCTTGTCAATTCACACAATAACTAACGAGGAGCAATCGCATGAATAACGACCAACCCGTCACCAATCGACGCATTATCCTTCCAGCAATCTGGGTCTTTGTCCTGCTCAACATGCTCTTGCGCGATGTCCATGAATTCTTTCGCGCCGGATTAATCGAGGAAATCATCAGCGGGGTCGTCAATGGCAATCAAATGACCGAAGAATTGTTTCTCATCTCCGGCATCGTCGGGCAGATTCCGCTCTTGATGGTCGTCCTACCGCACGTCTTACCCTATCGCATCAAGCGTTGGGCAAACATCATCGCTAGCCTGCTCTACACTGCGTTCATGTTCGTCGACCCACCCCGCGACCTCGACGACATCTGGTTCTTCGCCGTCCGCCTCATCGCACTCGCAGTCATCATCATCGTCGCCTATCGCTGGCAACCCGAACTCACACCATCTGCTACCTGAAACTCTAAAAATATGGGAGTGTCTTGGGCGATAGTAACGCGAATCTCATGCATTATCGCCCAAATTATCTGAACAATAACTTGATCTTTGTCATATCATAGGTATAGCAAAGCAACATAGGAGAGAAGTCATGAAAGCAGTAGTCGCCACAAAATACGGACCACCGGAAGTACTCCAACTCACGGAGGTGGAAAAGCCGATACCTAAGGATAACGAAGTCCTGATCAAAATACATGCGACAACTGTCCATGTTGGGGATACGAAAATCCGAGGTTTCAAACCGGGACTTGGACCCATCAAGGATTTTTTCTTCAAGCCCATCATGCGAATCATGATCGGTTTTACAGGACCACGTAAAAAAATATTAGGCATGGAACTTGCTGGAGAAATTGAATCAGTAGGCAAAGGTGTCACTCGGTTCAAGCAGGGCGATCAAATTTTTGCGGCGACAGAGATGGGGTTTGGGGCGTATGCTGAGTACAAATGCCTGCCTGATGACGGCTTGATGGCAATAAAACCTGCCAACATGACCTATGAGGAAGCGGCTACTATCCCAAATGGAGGACTCACCGCTTTGCTGATACTGAGACAAGCAAATATTCAAAGTGGTCAAAAAGTTATGATTTATGGTGCGTCTGGAAGTGTCGGGACCTTTGCAGTACAACTTGCCAAAGCATTTGGGGCAGAGGTAACAGGAGTTTGTAGTACCACGAATTTAGACATGGTAAAGTCTCTCGGAGCCAATAATGTCATCGATTACACACAAGAAGATTTGACTCAAGATGGTCAGACCTATGATGTAATCTTTGATGCGGTAGGTAAAATGACATCGTCACAACGCCAGAAACTGCTGAAGCCCGCTGGAATCCATCTTAACGTTCTAACTGCATCGGACAACATAAAGTTAACCGTTGAAGAACTCATTTACCTTAAGAAGCTCATTGAAGCAGGGCAATTAAAATCAGTTATCGATAGACGTTATCCATTGGAACAAATGGTTGAAGCTCATCACTATGTTGATAAAGGACACAAAAAAGGAAATGTTGTTATCACGATTGTAGACGATGAGTAACTGACAAAATTCAACATCCAATGAAGTAGTAGCAGGTGAGTTTAGTCGATTGAGGAAATATGCATGAAAGCGATTGTTTGGACAAAATATGGGCCACCTGATGTGCTTCAATTGAAGGAGATTGAGAAACCCACACCTAAAGATAATGAGGTACGCATTAAAATTTATGCAACAACAGTGTCCTCAGGCGACTGTGAAATGCGAAGTCTCAGTGGTTCGCTTTGGTACACTCTCTTTATGCGAGCATACGTAGGACTCATCGCACCAAAGAGAATAACAATTCTTGGGATGGAGCTAGCGGGTGAAATTGAATCGGTCGGCAAAGATGTCAAACGTTTCAAAGTTGGTGATCAAGTGTTTGGGGCAACTGGATTTGTTGGTATGGGTACATATGCTGAGTATATCTGTCTGCCCGAAGAACCTAAAGGAGGGATGCTAGCAATAATCCCAACCAATCTAAGCTATGAGGAAGCTGCCACGATTCCGGTTGGGGGACAGGAAGCATTGCATTTTCTTAGACAAGTAAATATCCAAAGTGGACAAAAGGTTCTAATTAATGGCGCAGGTGGAACAATTGGTCCTTTTGCAGTACAACTGGCAAAATACTTTGGCGCAGAAGTGACGGGTGTAGACAGCTCTGATAAATTGGACAGGCTCCGCTCAATTGGTGCTGACCATGTAATGGATTATACTCAGGAAGATTTCACCAAACGTGCTGAGACCTATGATTTTA
>JANQRM010000659.1 GCA_028284565.1 Anaerolineae bacterium
ACACCGCAATCCCCAAACGCAATTCCGGCAGATGGAAAGTCGCCGTTTCATCGGCAATCCGAAAATCACAGGTCATCGCCAGCAACAAGCCCCCACCAATGCAATACCCGCTGATTTTGCAAATCGTCGGTTGTCGAATCGCCTCAAACGCATCCAGACAATCCTGCAAATCCCGTAGATTCCGACGGAATGCGCCTTCATTCTGTCCTATCATCCCCCGAATCGACTTCACATCCACACCCACGCTAAAATGATCGCCTTCCCCTTCCAGTATCACCGCCCACACATCCCGATTCTCATCGAGCATCTGGCTAATACCCCGCAATTCATGGAGCGTATCCGGTGTCAGACAATTCAATGCCTTCGGGCGATTCAAGGTCAGTGTCGCAATGCGATTATCAATAGCAAGTTGCCAGTTATGATAGCTAGTCATAGTCTGCCTTTTCCGAATGGTGACTACAGTAAAGTTATTACTATTATACGCTCAGAAGGAAGGTCGAAACGAGAGAAATGTAGGGACTTGCTTCTAGGCTTATTCTCGTGGTTTACGTTTGTTTTTTCCGTTACGGTTCAGAAATGTTGCTTGACTCGTGACATATATTGTCATTGCTACAGTAATAGAAATGATACTGCCAGTAATAGCAGAGGCTATAGGTGAACTTGTATGTTTATAGACTGCAATCCCTATTCCGCCTCCAAAAATAAGCACACTCCAAAAAAGTGTTCTGCCTGAGGATATTTTTCATCATCCACTTTAAAGAGAGGTTTTCCAGTCCAATTCCAATACCATTGAGCATTGTAGCAACTGCCAATCATGGTAATTATCCCAAAAATTATCATAAGATAACTCATCAAAGTTGCGAAAGGCATTATTTATCCTCTGACCTCCGAATCACACCAACAATCTAATCTACTCACACCCCATCCCGCTTCGGCTTCGATTTCCTTCCATATCGCCGACGCATCCACCAACGCAATCCAACCACGATCACCATCAAAGCCCCCAATCCCACAACAACAGGAGCCACCCATCGCCGAAAATACCACCACACCGGACTTCTCAAATAATCAAGTATTTCCGTTGTGTCTAGTTCAATTACATATTGAGGGGGTGATACTATTGGGTTTTGATCAAGATAGAGTGTTTCCAAGTAATCAAGATTGGTCAATTCATTTGGTAGATTAATCAACCGATTGTTCTGCAAATGTAACCTTCCTAAATATGTAAGATTACCAAGTGTAGCAGGCAGAAATTCTAATCGGTTATTGCTCAAATTCAGCGTTTGTAGATTCCTTAAGTTACCGATTTCTACAGGTAGACTTTCTAGCAGATTAATATTCAAGATTAAAGTTTGTAGGTTATTGAGATTGCCAATTTCAGGTGGTAAACTCGTCAATATATTTGACCCTAAAATTAGTTCCCGTAAGTCGTTAAGACTACCGATTTCAGGGGGTAAACGACTCAACTGGTTGCCCCATAAATGTAATTGATTTAAGTTCCTCAAATTTCCAATCGTTGCTGGAATATCAGTCAACTTATTATCTGTTAAATGTAGCCATTCTAAGTTAGTAAGATTACCAATTGTAACAGGCAGAGCGTGTAGATGATTATGACTTAAGATGAGTCTTTCTAAGCTATTGAGATTGCCAATTTCTGTGGGGAGATTGTCTAATTCATTTTCCGTCAGATGTAACTGCCTAAGATTACTTAAATTACCGATTTCTACAGGTAAACTATGTATCCGATTCGTTGCCAAACTCAAGATTTGTAAATTCCTTAGCTGACCAATTTCAACAGGCAGGACAGTAAATTGATTAAAAGCCAAAGATAGATGAACTAAGTTACTTAGATTACTGATTGTATTAGGCAAGTTAGCAATTTGATTCAAGTTCAAATTTAAGTCTTGTAAATGAATCAAGTTACCAATTTCAGGAGGAATAATTCTCAATTGATTATTATGCAAATTCAGAGACTCTAGGCTGATAAGATTACCGATTTCAGGGAGTATACTGTTTAGTCGATTACCATCTAAATTCAATTCTCTTAAATTAACAAGATTGCCAATTTCAGTGGATAAACTGCTCAACCGATTATTACTCAATGTGAGCGTGGTTAAATCACGAAGATAAACAATTTCACGTGGCAAACCACTTAATTCGTTATGTGCTATATTTAATATCTCCAAGTTGCTTAGACGACTGATTTCAGGGGGAAGTAAGGTGAGTTGTAACCCTATTAAATTTAATTCTGTCGCCCCGGTTCGCTCGGCTTCGAGTATGCGTTCCAAGGCAATCTCATAAGGTGTTTGTGTTTCATCCTGCGCTACACTCAAACCACACCAGACCGATACCAGCAACAGAACAACCAGCAATCTCCACATCACATGGAACCTCATCTACTCAAGCAACATCTCTACTCTATCCTAAGACATATACAGAATGAAACCACGAAAACCCTACAAGAAAAGTCTCCCCTATGAAATGGGGGAGATTTAGAGGGGGATGTGATGCATATGCATAGCCAAACGCATAGCCAGATGCATCACACTTTGCACCTATTTTATGATACGCTGAATACACAGACGGCACCTTAACAAATCTGAATACTGTCTCATTGATGACTGAGAGTTAAAGCTGACATGCTAAAATGCTGACCAACTGAAACGCTAAGTTAACCCAATGCCAACCTTATCCGTCGCCACGACGGGAACGCGCCTACCAACCGTCGAAAACATATATCATCCGCGCGACGGGAAACATTCAACATATGAAAGTCATACCGAATTCTAACCAAACGAGGCAAAGAAACACGAAAATAAGCATCTCATGAGACATTGACACTTACTCATCCAACGCCATATAAAGCAACGTTACAATCCCAAAGCACAAAAGAAATGAGGGATACATGCGACGTTATTTGTGGCTATTGGGATGTATTGTGTTGGGACTATCAAGCATCGTACACGGAGAAGACCGCGTGACCATCACCGAAAGTTTGGACATTCCCTATCTATCCGAAGACGAAATCGAGTCTCAAGATTTGCAATCACTCGATATCTATATGCCAGAGGATGCTGTGGATGTACCGGTGCTATTCTTCGTGCATGGTGGCGCATGGGTCAGTGGGGATAAATCCAACCTCCGCAATATCGGGCGCACCTTTGCCCAACGCGGAATCGGGGTCGTCCTGCCCAATTATCGCCTCTCACAAGCCGTCACCCATCCCGCCCATACAGAGGATGTCGCTTCGGCTTTTGCATGGACAGTCAACAATATCGCCGACTATGGGGGCAATCTCGACCAACTCTTCGCAGGGGGACACAGCGCAGGCGGACATATGGTCAGTCTCTTAGTCTTTGATGACACCTACCTTGCACCGCACAATCTCGATAGAACCGCGATGTTAGGTATGATTGCATTTAGTGGAGTCTACAAAATTGACGATTGGATTCTAAATTGGGCGAAGAACGCCTTCTCGCATGAACCACAAGATTGGGATGATGTGTCACCACTCGCACTCGTCAACAATGACGACGAGACTACCCCGCCTTTCCTCTTGCTCTACGCTGATGACGATTACGCCGAACTCATTGTCGAAAGTGAGTTAATGCATGAGAATCTGCAGTCAGCCAATATCGAATCGGACTTATATATGATTGAAGCGCGCGACCACTTCTCATTACCTGCTTTTATTGGCTCACAAGATGATAGCGCAACGCAGATTATATTGGGTTGGATTCGGGGGCAACTGGCTACAGATACGATTGAATAATATCGACCAACTGCTGGGCGCGGTGACGGAAGGTATGCTCCTTGAGGACTCGCTCACGGGCGGCTTGCCCCACAGCGAGGCGTTCCGCATCATGACTCAGCAGATAGCGATAACGGTCTATGGCTTCTTCAGCAGAATGGACGATGAACACTTCTTTATCGGGTTCAAACCATGTTTCAATGCCTTCATAAGGATTAGCAACAATGCACGCACCCATCGATGACAATTCAAAGGGACGCGAGGAGGACGACGCATAGACACTGGCATGTGCGCCCCGTGTGATACACAGGTTGATTTTGCTTCGGCAAGCATATTCACGCAATTTGCTAAAGCTCAGATACGGTAGGCTCTCCGCACGTCCTAAGTTACCCAAACGTGTCCCACGCACTGCAAAGCGCGAGTCTGTCAATTCAAGTGAGGACTGGGTAATCATCTGGTCAATCCACTCGGCACGATACTCGCGTCCATGCCCATAAAACAGCACATCCAAATCTTGTGCTGGCACATGCACGGGACTGAACACATCAGGGTCTGCACCATAAAAGAGGGTATGGGTATGTGTCACACCAAGTTGTTTAAGGAGGGCTTCACCGCCTTTGCTATTGCTGATAAACGCCGTATACTCGCTGACATCCGCACCTTGATAGATGCGAAAACCCGATGCAAAGCCCTTCATATTCGGCAAACTCGCCGGCACATCGCCATCATAATAAAACACAGGCTTATTGTGCTTCTCTTGGATACTTTGCGGAATCCCTTTGAGATGATTCAATGGCACAGTCAAGAAAATCACACTGTCCACGTCGGGATTTTTCGTCAGGATACGGTCTAGGTGCGTCGCCCATCGGGGCGCGATCAGGGTTTGGGCAAGTCTGCGCGTGGTCTTATCAACTATCGACTCTGCATTGGCATCATCTGGCGGAGTCGTCTCATCCATCTGCACTTGCGAATTCGGCTTGAGCCTGCGGAGTGTATCCCGCATCGCTTTGAAGAGGTCGCCTTGCCATTTCGTAGGATTGTCTTCCGACCGCCACCACAGCGACTCAATCGCTGGACCCTGATAGGGGGTCGCAATCACATCCACCCCAATCTCATAGAGTCCCTTCAACAACTGCCACCACGCGGGCGTTGCACTAAAAGGTTGGGTCAAATCAAGCGACGAGACAATGAAAAGGAGCTTCATTGAGTTTATGAGACTTCCCAATCTTCTAAGGTCAACCAAGGGATGCGCTCAAATTCTCGAATATTATGGGTAACCAGACTAAGATTATTTACGACTGCAATGGATGAAATTAGCATATCGTAGGGATCAATTGGTGTGCCACGCGATTCAAGGTGTGCGCGAATTCGACCAAATTCATCAGCTGATTCTTCATCAAAGGGGAGACTTTGAAAACGGATGAAAAAAGCCTCTTGTTTTGCCCGTGAGCGTTGGGGTGTCTGGCTTCTTGCTGAACCTGCATACATTTCGGCTTGTGTGATGGTACTAATGGCAATATCTGAATCTTCGATTTGGCGCATGTGTTCTCGAATTTGTGGAGCGCGTCCATTAATGAAACGAATGCAAGTATTGGTATCCAGAAGATACTTCATTCAATCTCATCTCGACTATCAGGATGTTGCGGTTGTTGACGTTCAATCGGGTCATCTGCCAAACTGCCATAGGTTAACTCTAGAAACTGTTCCCACGGGATATGACGATAGGCTTCAATCTCGACATCCTGTTTCAACGATGTACTCAGATGTTCCATGAGTCGAATTTTTTCGATAAGGGATAGTTTATGCGTGAGTTGGATTGCCTCTTCATACGTTGTCATCTGGAACGACCTCTAAATAAATGATACATAGCGTCGGATTTTGCGGAGGATGCTGAAAGCGCGTAGGGTGAGCTTGTCCGCATGAATCAGTTCGGGTTTTTGTGCCAATTGATTATCAAACAAGAGCGATTGCTTAGTCACATATTTCAGCAACCCATCTGTCCCGTTCCGTCTGCCAGAGCCACTTTGCTTTTGTCCGCCAGATGGTAAAGAGGGCGTACCAATCACCATATGCGGGCGATTGATGGCGACATCACCACTGTCAATTTGTTTGGCGATTTGCTCTGCACGTCCAAAATCACTCGCAAATATGGAGGCAGACAAGCCATAATACGAATCATTGGCGAGACGTATCGCTTCCGCTTCGCTGGTGACTTTCATAATCGGCAGGACGGGTCCAAAAGTCTCATCGCGCATAACGTCCATCGAGTGGTCAACATCCACCAAAATCGTCGGCTCAAAGAAGAGGGGACCCAAATCAGGGCGACGCTTGCCTCCATGAATCACCCGCGCGCCTTTATTTACGGCATCTTGGATATGTGCTTCGG
>JANQRM010000666.1 GCA_028284565.1 Anaerolineae bacterium
CCGCACTGCTCGTCACATTGCCCGCCACACTCGTGCCAAAGGCAGTCGGTTGTCCGGACAAGGGCGTGGCTGTCACAATTTGGATCAGTGGTGTCACATTGGGGTCGGGGGTATTGGTGATTCTCACCTCAACCGTAATGATTCGAGAACTTGCTTGCTCGCTGGACGGGGTGTTACCAGCCAATTGCATGCCCAAAAAGCCCCCACCCAATGCCACCAAAAAGACGAGAATCAGAAAAAACAACATCGAGCGAAAGGAAATCCCACGCTTTGATTTTTCGGGGGGTGGTGAAAGATGTGGATAGCGATTAACGTCGCGGTCAGACATGAACTGCCCTTTATTTGGTCTAATTGATGTTACTTATTTAAGAAGAGTAATTGTAAGCTTCCTTGCTCGAATTTGGTTCTTCATCATCAGACAAAGGAGTTTGAGTTACAACGATGAGGGCAGGAGTCATGTTGGGGTCGGGGGTGGCTGTAATATATCCCGGTACAATAACTAGGTGACTTGATTGGCTAGACGGGGTGTCACCAACCAATCGGTCTAAGAGTCCATACCCCCCAACAACCAACATTACAAAAAGCAGAAAAAACCATATTTGATGGAATGAGTTTCCACGCTTTGGTTTTCTCTCCCACTGACTCATGCATTGCCCTTTGCGGTGTGTCATGAAATTTATTGCGCGTTCATCTTAGCATAGCCTTCGATTCCCAGCAATTGTGCGCGTCTGAAATTGGTTAGAAAGACTCTCCACTTTCACTATTAGCCTTACATTACCCTGTGAAGGAGCGTTTTAGAAAATACAGGTCTAATCTCTGACATCTGAAATCTATCTGCTAAAATATGGAGGATACTCAGAACAGGAATCCCGTATCCGATGCCAGAAGCCTTTGACATCAACAATCCCGGCAAGTCGGTTGAAAATTTTCTCAAAACGATCTTCGCGCTCCAACAAACCGAAGAACGTGTCTCGACGAATGCGCTGGCGGATGCCCTCGAAATTACGGCTCCTTCTGTCACGGATATGGCACGTCGCTTGATGGATGCGGGCGCGGTGGATTATGTCAAATACAAGGGCGTACGTCTGACAGAGATGGGGGAGGACATTGCCCTCAAGATGCTCCGCCGACATCGCCTGATTGAACTCTATCTGGTGCAAGAATTGGGCTACGCACTCCATGAAGTCCATGAAGAAGCTGAAGTCCTTGAACATGCCGTCTCCGACCAGTTTGTCGAGGCAATCGCCAGAAAGCTGAATCACCCCCAGTTCGACCCTCACGGCGACCCCATCCCTGCTCCCGATGGCTCTATTACCGCCCGTGATTTGATTGCCTTGCCCGAACTCCCTGCTGACACGCCCGCGATTGTGCGTCGCTTCAAAACCGACCACGCCGAGATGATTCAGCACATCCTAGAACGAGGCTTCGATTTGCAAGCGCACGTCCAATTGACAGACCGCGACCCATTTGATGGACCGGTGAGTGTGCAAATCAACGGCGAACCGGCGGTGATTGGTTATCAAACCGCTTCCGCGATTTTGGTTGAGATTGTGGATTGAGAAACCAATGAAACAATACGATTTTTCCAACATCAAAAAAATGATACCAGCAGAACACATTCGGCAAACACCATCGCTTTATATCGGCTTTGACCAATTTGACTCAGATGCCCTGCATGGTCTGATAGGCTATGTTTGTGGCAACAGTGCAAATCCATTAACCCAAAATGAATCCACTCAATTAAAAGTCACGCTACGCAAAAATGGACAAATCGTGATAGAGGATGATGGACGAGGCTTGCCAGTCGAACCATGTGAACGCTGGCACACAAGTAACTTTCGTAACTTGCCCTGCTTTGTACACGCGATTGAGTGGTTCGCACAAACGGGTGAGAGAAGAGATGATAGCTATACACGAACCTATTATAAAAATTTTGGCTTCCTTGACTATCTTGGACTGGTTCTCAACGCCACATCAGAATATCTGCGTGTAGAAACTGTTTGGAATGGTGTTCTATATGCGATTGCTTGCTCAAGAGGGGAAACCATCGAACCATTTCACAAGATAGGTGAAGCAGATAGAAAAGGCACAAGAATTACCTACTTGCCAGATAAGGAATTATTTTCAGATTGTGTTTTCAAACCAGATAAATTATCTGCCAGCTTAAATGCACTAAAAACCAAATTCCCAAACGTCAAATATAATCTTGAGAAGGAAGACTGAGTTAGGCTGGCTTCTGCAATCGCAAGCGCATGTTCACGAAATCTAAGGTCAGGGCATAATCTCGGAAAAATGAATGACATATCGCCGCGCCAATATAGAATCCGAGCGTATGTCCAAGTACCT
>JANQRM010000676.1 GCA_028284565.1 Anaerolineae bacterium
TCGTTTCCTCGCGCTTGTGGGACCAAGCGGGAGTGGGAAATCGAGTGTGGTACGAGCCGGGTTAATTCCTGCGATTCGAAAGGGCGAGTTACCGAATTCTGAGACATGGTTCATTGTCGATATGTTTCCGAGTATACATCCGTTTGCTGAATTGGAAGCTAAGTTACTGAGCGTTGCCGTTAACCCTGTTGATGATTTATACGCGGATTTGCCAAAACATGATGATGCCCTTCTCCATGCGGTGAATCAGATTTTACCTAATGATGACACCACAGAACTACTCATCATTATCGACCAATTTGAAGAGTTATTTACGTTGGTTGAGGCTGAGGAAGTCCGACTTCGCTTTCTACATAATTTACAAACTGCGATGACACATCCTGATAGTCGCTTGCGCGTGATTGTGACGCTTCGTGCTGATTTTTATGATGGACCCCTCCTGTATCAAGATTTTGGTGAACTCTTCCGACAACGCACAGAAGTGATTTTGCCACTATCAGCAGAAGAATTAGAAGATGCAATTACCCGCCCAGCCAAACAAACAGGACTTCGCATCGAAAACGGTTTAGTGAATGAGATGATTCAAGATGTGTATCAACAAGCAGGCGCGCTTCCCTTATTGCAATATGCGTTGACGGAACTCTTTGAGCGGCGTGAAGGCAACACGATGACGCTCCAAGTCTATCGTGAGAGTGGCGGGGTGCTGGGGGCATTGGCAAGACGCGCGGATGAATTGTATCAGCAACTTAATTCACAACAACAAGAGTTGAGTAAGCAGTTGTTTCTACGTTTGGTCAATGTAGGCGAAGGGGTTGAAGATACTCGTCGGCGGGTAACTCAGACGGAGTTGAATTCACTTACTAACAAGCGAACTGTGTTGGAAACGGTGACCAATACGTTTGCCAAGCATCGCTTGATTACGTTTGACCGAGACCCAGTGACTCGAACCCCAACTGTCGAAGTCGCGCATGAGTCCCTGATTCAAACTTGGGATTTGCTCAAGACATGGATAGATGAGAATCGCGAACATTTGGTGATTCAACGACGAATCAATGCGATGGCAAACGAGTGGGAGAAATCGGGACGTGAGTGGGGCTTTTTGGCGACGGGTGCGCGCTTGGCACAATTTGAGGCTTGGTCGCATCAACGACAACTCGCGTTGAATAAAACGGAACATGCCTTTTTGGAAGCGAGTATTCAAGCCCGCTATCAACGAGAAGAAGCAGAGGAAGCTCGCCGTCAGCAAGAACTTATCTTAGAACGTCGGGCGTCGAGTCGGTTGCGGTATCTGGTCGCGTTTATGATTGTTGCGTTTATCGGAGCCTTATTCTTGAGTGGATTTGCGGTTAGTCAAGGACAGGTCGCGCAGGTCGCGCGGGCAACGAGTGACGTAAATGCGGAAATTGCTCAGACTCAGGTTGTCATTTCAGAACGTAATGCGCTTGAAGCCCAAAGTCTCGGTTGGGTATCGGAGGCGCAACAACAGTTAGATGACAATGCACCTCTTTCACTTGCACTTGTCCTGCAAGCCAATAGGATTCCCAATCCACCGCCAGAAGCACGATTTGCCTTAGCCGACTTAGCTTATGAGCCGGGGGCGGTTTTACGTTTGGGCGATCATACGGATAGTGTTCGTGCCGTTGCGGTTAGTCCGGATGGCACAACCACACTCACCGGTTCGTCGGATGGAACACTGATTTTGTGGGATTTGAATACGGGCGAGAATCTGATGACCCTAGTAGGACACAGCGATAGTGTGGTTGCAGTCGATTATCATCCAAACAGCGAGTTTGCGCTCTCTGGCACAGAAAATGGCGAGTTGTTCCTTTGGAATCTAAGTACAGGTGAGATGCTTCGGCGTTTTGAAGGGACAATCCGCAGTGTTCGTGCGATTGCTTTTAGCCCAGATGGAAACCGTGCTTTATCTGTCAGCTTTAATCGCAATATGGTGTTATGGAATTTGCTCACAGGGCAAGTCATCCGTGAGTATGCCTGGCATACGGACAATATTCTGAGTGTTGCTTTTCATCCTGATGGGAATCGGGCGGTTTCGGCTTCAGCTGACCAGACTCTAATTCTGTGGGATTTGAATACGGGTGGCATATCGCGGACGTATCGAGGGCATGAGGGAAATGTGACGGATGTTGCGATTCATCCCAATGGGGAGACAGTTATCTCAGCCTCCTTAGATAATACGTTGATTTTGTGGGAAACAAATCGTGGGCGTATTCTGCGAACTTATCGAGGGCATGAGGGAGGTGTGTTGAGTGTGGATTTCAGTCCAGATGGGGAATCCTTTATCTCGGCTTCGTCTGACAATACACTCCTGCTGTGGGATGTGAACTTGACAACACCACGCTTACAGCTTGAGGGACATCAAGATACGGTGCGGAGTGTGTCATTTGCGCCAGATAGTGAGCGAGTTGTTTCTGGGTCATCGGATCAAAGTGCGCTGGTATGGTCGTTGGTTGATGGTGCGCTACAACGTGTTTATCCTGAACCATCTGTTGGGGTGTGGGGGCTGGCTGTTGCGCCGGATGGAGAGACTGCACTCTATCCATTGGGCTTCCCTGACAATGCCATTGTCCAACTCGACCTCATGACGGGCGAGGTACTTCAACAACTGCGGGGACATGCCGATACGCCGACAAGCGTGATCTATAGTCCCGATGGAACACTCGCCCTGTCGCCATCGGTTGACCAGAACGTGCTTCTGTGGGATTTAAGCACTGGTCAAGTGATACAACGATTGATGGGGCATGAGGCGAATGTATGGACAGCTGAATTTTCACCGGATGGGACACGTGCCTTATCTGGGGCATTGGATGGATCGGTGATTTTGTGGGATTTGGAAACAGGCGATACCATTCAACATTTTCCGACATTTGATAGCAGTGTGAATCATGTGGCGATACATCCAAGTGGCGAATTGGGTGCGGTGGGCCTATCAAGCGGAAAGGTGGCGGTGTTTGATTTGGAGTCGGGTGCGATTCAATGGGAAATGATTGCTCATACTGACCGTGTTCGGGATGTGATGTTTAGTCCGGATGGGCGACGGCTGGCATCGGCTTCGGCAGATAGCACACTCATCTTGTGGGACGTGGCGACGGGGAATCCCGAACAGACCTTGCGAGCCCATATGAACACCGTGCAAAGTCTGATGTTCAGTCCTGATGGCGAGTTTTTGCTGTCGGGTTCAACAGACCAGACTTTGGTGCTATGGGATGTAGCAACAGGTAAAGCGATTAGGCGGTATACGGGACACCGTGACCGTGTGTGGGACGTGGCATTTAGCCCCGATGGACGTTCTGCCTATTCGATTACGCGGCGTGGGGAAGTGATACAATGGCGAATTGATCGGCTGGATGAGTTGGTCGAGTGGGTGCAGGAGAATCGCTATATCCGTCCATTCACCTGTGAGGAACGTTTGTTGTATCGGATAGAGCCGTTTTGTGAGGGCTAGTCGGATAATGACTTTCGCATGACGAACATTTCTTCATAGCCATCGAGTTTGAAACGCTCGGTTTCGATAAAGCCTTTGCTGGTGAAGAAGGCGTGTATCGCCGTGTCTTTTGTATATTCCCGCGCCCAAAGGTGTTGAGCATTTAGTTCTGTGAACTTCTGTGAAAGGTGGTCATAGACAGAATCCCCTAGTCCACTGAGCAAGCGTTCTGGTGACATGCCGACATAGACACGAAACATCCCTTTTTCCGGCGATTCTTCGAGGCTACCATAACCAACAATGATTGAATTCTCTGTGTTTTCTGCAACGATGTGATAGCGTAAACCATCAAAGGCTTGACGTTTTTGTACCCATTCTTGGTTGCCTTTGTCATCCCAAGGGAGGGCATCAAAGGCTGGTTGCAGAATGGCTTCCCAATCGGCTTCGGTGGGTGTACGATAAATAATATTCATAGTGAATTCTTTGCTGCAGTATCTTAGACTTGCTAAAATTCACTTATGAAAATGATAAAGATTGGACAGCAGAATTAGAGCAACTGATGGCATAAAAATCCTCTTGGTGTACTCAGTAGCTCAGTGGTGAAAAATCATTCATCATCCCCAACATATTCGATGCGATATAAAATTCCGCGTTCAAATTCGCTGACGTAGAGTGCGCCATCGGGTCCGACGGTGACATCGACGGGGCGTGCGAGTTGGGAGAATTCGGCAAAGACTTCCCATTCGCCTATGAACGTATCACCATCTTCTTCTAAAGAGACAAAAACAATTTGCTGTCCAGTGGGGGTCTGTGAACCGCCCCAATGCGCGACGAAGATACCATCGTGATACTGCGCTGGGAATCCGCCGTCCGCATAATAGACCAAGCCACTGGTTGCCACATGCGGGTCGAATTCAGTGACTGGGTTGGTGATGTCTGGGTTATCGCTGATGCCGAATGTCTGTGGGAAGCCATAGAATAAGCCCTCGCGGATGTGATTGAGTTCTTCGACACGGCGTTCATCGGGTAAGTCGTCGGGACCATCATCGGGTCCGTTGTCGCCAGCGAATAAGTCACCATCGGGTGAGAAGGTCAGATCATAGGGATTGCGGAAGCCTGTTGCCAAGACTTCTAGCTCACTACCATCGGGATTCATTCGCAAGATCGAGGCTTCGTATTCGATGGTCACCGCATCATGGTCGGTGGATGCGCCAACCGGAACATAGAGCTTATCATCGGGTCCGAAAACGATACCATTATTGGAATGCCAGACATAGAGCCATGCAGGTAAATCTTCGATGATGGGGTTGAGTGTTTCATAGATGCCATCCTCATCGGTGTCGGTTAGGAAGGCAATTACATTTTTGTAGGAGATGTAGGGGACTTCCTCATAGAAATCCAGACCGACTGCGAATTCAACCATGTTATCTGGGTCTGTAAATATCGGGACGAGGTTGTCAGCAACAAAGTCGTCGTCTTCATCAACTATGCGGAAGATTCGTCCATCTAAGGTGAGGGCATAGAGTTCGTCATTGTGGAAGGTAATCACGGTGACAGAGGATTCGCCCCGTGTGGCATCGGTGACTTTGGCATATTCGGTAGCGACAAAGCCGTCGGGCAAGCTGATGAGTTCATCAGGTGGCAAAACGGCTTCTTGCACAGTGAATATCTGGGAGCCAGCTGGGTTAGAGACTTCCCGAATCATCTGTCCATCGTCGCCTTCTATGACTGCGATTGACCAGAAGTATTCGCCTGCGCCTTGTTGGAGAAGCCAATCTGCCAACACGAATTGGTCGTCTTTTGTCCATGTGATGCCATATTCGGGTTCGCCCGCACGCCACACCCGCACATCATAGAATTCTTTTTCGCCGAGTTCGCGTGTCCATTCCCAATCGAGGATAACATCCGCGACATTATCGAAAAGGGCATTTCGCTCTGGTAGAAGGAGAGACGGGGCTTCTTCTCTATTATCGGATTCATTCTGTGGAAGAGGTGTCGATGTGGAAGTATTCGTAATCGCACAGGCTGTCAGTAAGCTAACCCATAGAATCATCAACCCAAGATGCATACCATCTCACTTTCATCATTTACAAAATCCACGACAGTGTAGAGGAAGCATCAAGGATTCGCTAGAGAAAGCCAGTTTATACCAGCGGTTGTTCCCGTTGTTTCATTGAATTTAGAAATGGGGCAAGATCATCGACAGCCGTTTCAAGGTCGAGTTCAGCACCTTGTTGGAGCAAGGAATCTAATTCCGATTCCTCAAAACCAGATACCAACTTAGCTTGTAAGGGATCAAGCCATTCGCGCATAAAAGGATTCGCCCCGCCGAGTTTTTCCGCCAAGCCTAGATAATGTGCGCTCTGCTTCAGTTTGTCTTGCATCCAATGAAGAAGTACGCCACTCATCACGATATGCATATTGGAAAAATCCCAAGTGACTTGCTCACGATTGACAATTGCCTGACGAATACTTTCCCGTACAGCTTCTATATCATGCAATTCTGTTTGAGCAAAAGCGTTAAATATCCATACGTGCGAGACACCAGAGACATCGCCGGTTTGGATCATCAAGTCGATGGATTGCTGGAAGTATTCACTGGCTTGTTCATAGTCCTTACAGAAAAATGCTGTCACACCCAAATTCGAGGTGCTCAATACAGCGGTGTTGTAATGTGCCACCTTCAGCGCGATTTGTCGGCTTTGTTCCAGATTCCTTTTGGCATCCTCATAATCACCTGCAAATTGTTGGAGTTTGCCGATGTTGTTAAGCATGAGAGCGCGTTCATAATCGTTATGTGTGGCTTCTAGAGGTGCAATGGCAGATTGGAAGGCGGTTAATGCTTCTGGGAGGTGATTAAAATTAGCATATACATAACCTTGAACATTGTAACAGACCGCTATCATATGCTGGTCATCAATAGCATTGGCGAGTTTCAAGGCTTTATCAATCAGCTTGAGGAGTTCATCCTCTGGTAACACTTGGATTTTCGCACGGGCGAGTCCGACGAGCGCATGAGCTTGTTTTGATGGATCATCGAGTTGTTCTGCTAGGGCAATGGCTTTCTCGAACCATTCAGAAGCCTCATTATTGTCATAGACTCCGAGTAACGCGATCCCCATCCCACACGCCATCTCTAAAAATGTTTGGCTATTTGTATTGTCGCCGATGAGTTGTGACGCCCGTTCAAACAAGGGTTTCGAAACTTGAAAATTTTTGTAGCCTGCCATCTCATTTAGCTTCGTGCCTTCAATCATGAGATAGTTAAGTTCTTTGTTGGGACGATGGGCTTTGTGCCATAAGTTAATGAGTTTCCCAGCATAATTGTCATCATCAGGATAGACCGCTTCTATAGCTTCTGCCGCTTGTTGATAGATTTGTGGTTGTTTGTCCGCCTGAATTGAGCGAATCACCCCTTCACGGATTTTGTCATGGCTAAAACGCCACTCACCACTGACAATATCTAGGACATAGGCATCAGCACAGGTCATCTTCCAATGTTCTAAATCAATATTTACCACGTTCGACAGATGTTGTATCAGCGAATTATCGATCTGTCTGCCTAGTACGCTGGCGATTTCAACCAGCGATTGATAATTGGCCGGCACTTTTGCGAGTCGTCGTTGAATGATGGTGTCGATACCACCTGTTTGAACTTCTGTGGGCAACGATGTTCGACCCACATCGCTGAGTTGTCCGGCTTCTTCAGCTAAGGCGCGTACCACTTCTACCATAAAGAAGGCATTTCCCTCTGTCTCTTTTTGTAAGAAGGTAAGGACGTTTTCTTGTTGTCCCATCTGACCCAGCATGGATTGGCTCAAGGCGCGTATTTCCTCATGGTTTAAGCGATTGAGTGAGATCACTTGCATCGCGGGCAAGTCATTGGGCAGGGTCGGACGTTCATCATTGCGGAAACTACCAACAACCAGCAACGGAAGTGATTTGACCCGTGCATTGAGTTGTTGCAAGACCTCAAGGTCCTCATCAACCCAGTGGAGGTCTTCCAAGAGAAGGACAATCGGTTGGGTTTGTTGCTCAAATACTTGGATGATAGTAGAAATAAGGCGCATTCGATGAGCGTCACCTTGTAGTTTAGGCGCATTGGTTATGTCTTTATCTACCAGTTCATCTAAATCAGGAATCAGTTCGTTGAGGATACTTGCCTCTAAGTCTGTGAGTGATGACAGTAGAACCAGTCGTCGAATAACATCGCGCCACAATTGAAAAGGCAATCCGTCCCCTTCAACACCTTGTCCCTGTAACACTTTGGCTCCTTGAATGAGGGCTTGAGTCCGCAGTTCTTCAATCAGCCGAGATTTGCCAACACCACTTTCGCCAGCAATGAGCCATGACGAACCCTGCAGATAAATGGTGTCTTCAAGAGCTTGTTTTAAGGTAG
>JANQRM010000678.1 GCA_028284565.1 Anaerolineae bacterium
GACCAACCGCCCTTCTCGCTCAGACAATGTGCGATAGGTTGCATCGACATGCGGAATCAAATCGTTCATAAACGCGCTTTCCACAGATTCTGCCCGAAAGCGAAATCCCGTGTATTGGGAATCGACATAATAATGCCCGCGTTCACTTGACGGTGTTTCTGGCAACACCGCAATCACAGGTGGAATTCCACCGCTGTCAATCAAGTCATCCAAGGATTCGCAGACATTCAACCACGCACTCATCGTATCCCCGCGCCCATGCAACAGATAAATGACCGGATAATCGTGTGTCGATTCATCATAACCCGCCGGCAAATAAACGGTGTATTGATAGGTACGGTTAAGCGTCTCAGAAAAGAAATCCGCCTGTGTCACTGAACTCTCGGCTTGCGCCATGACAGACCATCCCATCCATACCCACACAATCAAAATGATGATTCGCTTCAACTCTCATCCTCGCTTAGGTTCAGCCCATCATACTGATGATTCGTTGGATGAATACGCCGCATGGGACGCTCACGAGTCATCTCTTCATGAATATGCGCGACCAAGCCGGGGACACGCGCCATCATAAAAAATGCATTACCCAATTCGGTGGGGATTCCCATATCCAACAAGATACTAGCGATTGCCCCATCCACATTAATCGGCAAGTCCCGTCCCGTTTGTTCATGCAATGCCCAATGGATTGCTTGCAACATCTGAGTTGCCTCACCTGCAATTTGACTCTCCTCAGCCATATCGAGGAGCTTGCGGGTACGGGGGTCAGCCGTATGGATACGATGCCCAAAGCCCGGCAATCGTTGTTTCGCTTGTCGATAAGTTGTCACCAATTGCTCGGCACCCTGTGTAGTATCCCTGCCTGCCTTTGCGATGTTCAATGCCTCTTGAATCATCCGCATACAATCTTCAATCGCCCCACCATGATGCTTGTTGATGCTCAACAATCCACTTACCAACGACGCATTCAATGGCGCACCTGTGCTTACAGCCGTTCGTGCGCTCAATGCAGACGGCGGTGTCGCCCCATGGTCAATCGAGGATACCAGAATGGCATCAATCATTGTTCCGATTTCCTGAGTAGGCAAGGTTCCCATCAAGGCAAGATATATCGCCCGACTAAAAGTTAAATCACCCATTAACTTATCAATCGGATACCCACGCAAACGGATTAAATTCGGTTGTACATCCGTGATTGCTGTTGTCCACTGAAGCTCATCTGCTAGCTTCGAGGATTTCTTGGGGATAGACACCATGCGCGTTGTCTTCAGCACCTCAGCCGTCACGCGCGGAATATCGGCAAACGACTCGACAATCGTGCCTCCCACATCTCGCAGGCGCGCCACCTTATTCGCATACGTCCCCCGTTCCCCTTCGATAATCGCACCAGCATGGCTGAAGCGAGTGCCTTGTTTCGCCCCTTTCCCACCGATGTAGGCAATCACAGGCTTCGTAAAGTCACCACGTTCAATGAGGCTTGCCACGCCTTCTTCTTGGGATGTTCCGATTTCGCCAAACAGCACCACCGCTTCGGTCTGTGAATCACGCTCGAATTGCTTTAAGACTTCCGCATGCGGCATCCCGACGATGGCATCCCCACCCACATGCACAATCGTCGATGCCCCGATGCCTGCCTGCGCCAGATAATAAGCAATGCTCGTGGTAATCCCGCCACTCCGACTGCTGATTCCAACCGGACCCGGAAAGAACCAGCCCCGCGCACTCGCTGAGCGTCCACCCATCATCCCTAGCACACCTTTATCGGGACTGAGTACACCCAGCGTATTAGGACCGATATAAGTTGCACCCCGTTCTTTGGCGACTAAGTCGATTTCTAGGAC
Source organism: Anaerolineae bacterium (assembly GCA_028284565.1). The sequence continues at coordinate 1,842 of JANQRM010000678.1, forward strand.
ATCATAAATCGGTACCCGATCCGGCACGATGATCAACAATTTCACACCCGCTGATAGGGCTTCAATCGCGGCATCTTTAACTAGTGGCGCAGGGATAAACAACACACTGACATCAATCGAACCCACCGCGTTCCATGCCGATTGCACGGTATCAAACACCGGAACCCCTTCGACCTCAACACCGCCTTTACCCGGTGTCACGCCAGCAACAATCTGCGTATGATAGCCTTGCATCAAGCGGGTTCGCGCCCTGCCCTCGCGTCCGGTTATGCCCTGCACAATCACGCGCTTTTCAGGATGGATGAATATCGCCATTATTAATCATCCAATCCAGCAATCGGCAAGTCAATCCGTCCACCTTTGTTCCCCAAAAAATAACACTCCACCTCACAGGCGAGGCATTCTGTACATCCGCCCCGTTTGGCTTCCTCAGGGCTGATATTTAGCACAGGTACATCATTCGCCAACGACAAAATTTGTGGCACACAACTTTCGATGCAGATTTTACTCTCGCATTCCAAACACCGGGCATGGTCGAGTGTCACCGTTCCATTTGTGACTGTCTCAAAGCGGTAAGGTTGTTCTGCTTCCCAGCCGTCGCGGATAGGAGTTGCCTTATCGTCTGTCTCGGTGACTTCGATAAGTGCTTGTAATTGCTCAACACAAAACTCAGGCGAGGTGTCACGTCCATAGGCTTCGACAGTTGCAGGGAATGTCCCATTCGCACGATGCAAAATCTCGATTGCTTGTTCTTCTGTATTCCCACCAATGCGTATCATGGCAGGCACAGTCAAGGGTGCATCCATGAACGCTTTCACCAACCCACGCGCCGAATGAAATTGCTCTTGGCTGGCGACCCCACTTCCTCCAGCATAATAACCATCAATATTGGGTTGGGTGAGGATAATCCGTGCCGCCCGATACACCTTACTTGCAGGCGGATTACCACTCGTATCGACAAAATTGGCAATCCGATAACCTTGTGCTTGCAGGGCATCCATATTCATCATACTGCCTCCGCCCCCACTCCCATGAAAGCCGATGACTCCCTCTCCTTTCGCAAAGTCCTGTTCCATCTGAATGAAATAGAAGGTCCCGCGATAGTCGTGTTTTTCCACCTCCCACGCAAATTTTTCTAAAGGAGTTGGGGGATGGTCAAATTCACGTGCAATTTCGATATTCAAATCAGGCTGACGATACACAGCATAATCGTCCACGGTCATGCGCCCGTCGAGTGCCACCCATTCACCAGCTTTGGTCAGCACTAGCGGATTGATTTCAGCAGACCGAGCATCCCGTTCTCGTGCAACAGTATAAAATTGACGGATGACCTTGCTTAATGAGAGCAAGTCGTTCCCATCAAATCCGGCTTGATGAGCGATGTCTCGCGCTTCATAGTCCCGCAAACCAACACGGATATTCACCGGATGATGCACCACCTGTTCGGGATGGACTTGCAAGATGTCTTCAATGCCAGACCCTCCTACCCGACTAAACAACAACACGGGAGCGCGGGCTTCATCATCCACAATCAAGCTCAAATAACATTCTTCTTGAAAAGCGATTTGTTCCTCAATCAGGAGGGTATCAATCGCAAAATTATTGATGACTCGCCCCAGCAAACTCTCAGCAATTGACCAAGCCTCATCGGGTGTATCCGCAAAATGAATCAGGTTTTTGCCAGCGCGGCTGGTTACCCACACCTGCGCCTTAATCACAACAGAGACATCCAGCTCCTTTGCGACAGCACGGGCTT
>JANQRM010000680.1 GCA_028284565.1 Anaerolineae bacterium
GAGACCCAGCCGACAGCATTCAAGTCGGGGACGATGACGCGATACCATGTATCACTCTCGTCGATGCCATTGGCTGTTAAGGTAGAGCGCAAGGGATAGCTGGTCAATATATCCGCCGTATCATCCGGCAAGACACGCACATTCATTGTTCCCGTTGCAGAGACTTCGGCAAGGGTCAGGGGTTCGACCAAGTTCCGCACGGTCACATTCCCAAAGGCATAAGCTGTCACCACCCGCCCCGGCTCCCGACGCGAAAGATTGGCTTGGAAACTGAAGGTGGCAATGCCATAGTTTTCAGCATCATCGGCAAAATGTGTTGTGAGGGAAGTCAATTGACGAGACGGCGCAGTGTCTCCTACTTGTGATAGGATTGTCTCGTCAAAAAAAGTGGTCTCGACGTTGCCATTTCCATAACAGACTTCCTGATGATCCATCCCGATACAGGATGACCATGCCCGTGAAAATGCTAGCAACCAATCGGCTGGGCAGGCTTGTGCCAAACTCGTCAAGCTAATACTGCTTAATAAGAAGAAAACAATCCATAGGCGACTCATCATGCCCTCCCACAAGAACGATTTTTGTCAATGTATCATAGCTCAAAACAGCGTAGGGAATCCGTCAGGTTAGCGTATCTTTATCGTGGAAAATGCAAATCCGAAATACACTATCCTTAAATCGAATCCGCGCTTTTGCATTCTTTGAGACAATCTTATGAAACGAACTTTTCTGCTATTCAGTTGGCTAATTGGACTGTTACTACTTGGTGTACTCGTCGGTCTGGGACAGGGACAAGCGAACCCGCCTGTGCAACTCATCACCCAAATCGGTGAACCGCGTCCGCGTGGTGTGCAATATGACTCGAATTTTGACCAGATGGCATATGTTGACCCGCGTGGGCAATTGATGCTGGCTGATGCTGTGACCTATGAAGCACACATCACCCTTTATGAAACGGGAGCCTACAACGCCTACCAATTTAGCAATAATGGACTTTATCTTGCACTGGCGATTGAGACACGCATCGAGGTGTATGATACGCAATCGGGCGAACTCCTGAGCGAATTTTTGCCGGATGGTGCGGTGATTGTCGAAGGTCCCATCTTCTGGGCAGATCATGATGAACTGGTCTCCTTTGATACGCAGGTGTTGGCTCCGCGTGCTTTGCGACGGAGTGAAAATGACACGGTGAATCTGCCCTATGTGTGGGATTGGCAAGCGACTCGGCGGGCGAGAGCGTCGATATTGCCGAATGGTGTCGTCGCACAACCCTTCTTCGATTATAAAAATGGCTTTGCTTATGGACCGAATGGCGTGGTGGTTGCAGGCTTGGCGAATCGGCTGGAAGTCCGACAGATGGATGAAGCAGCCATCAATTTGATTGGGGATATTCCGTCATCGCGCAATGAACCCGACCCGATTAGCGTCTGGCGCAGTGCGTATGACACACATCTTTATGTCTTGCCGAAGAATGCCAGTAGCATCTTTCAAGTGACAACCGACGAACCAACCATTGCCGAAATCCGCTTGGATCGGCAAGTCAATAACACCGCTTCGTTACCGAATATTACCTATACACTCGGCTCACGCATCATTGGTGAAGAGGTCACACAGGAAAATCCATTGTTGTTACGCTGGTGGCTGGGGGATAGTGGCAATGGACAAGTCTCGACTCCGCGCACGGTTGAACTGATTGACATCCTTGAACCCATGACCTTCCTCACGCGGGGGTATGCGGTGCTGTTGGAAATCACACATTATGGCAATGGGGTGTTGAAAGAGTATCGGCTGGTGCGCCTGACGGACATGGATATTGTGCTGAGTCCTGATGGGAATGAGTTGATGGTACGCACCCAATTGAATGGCGAAACGCTCGATATTTATGAACTGAACACGGGCAATCGTCGGCTGAGTATCCCAACTGCATTGCCCGAACAAGGGCGGACGCATCTGCTAGCATATGACAAAACAGGTGACGTGATTTTGAGTGATTTCCAACGCTTCGATGCCCAAACAGGTGAGGTCATCAGCGAGAATCTGCACCTCAATTATGGCTTTGACCAGTTTTATTATGGTCCCCAAGATGGACAGGTCACGACGATTAATGCACAGGGACGTTGGGTGTGGGATGTTTACACTGGACAAGTGGTGCAACATCAAGTGGTGGATGCACGGGGAAATGTGCTACAAGTCTCCAACGATTCGACCCGTTACCTGAGCCAAGTGGATTTTCAGGGGCGTATTGGGCGGGAAGTTTATCATGTGGCATCGGGTGACAGACGGACGGTTTATTTCGAATCGATTGAAGGGCGGTCTCTGCAAGAGGTCTTTGCCAGTCCCAATTGGGAGCATTATCTGGTGGTCTATTCTGACTTGCAAGGACCTGAATACTTCACTGGGAATGCGATCGCAATGTATCGGTTGGGTGTGGGCTTGCAATGGGTGATCGCAGGTGATGACTTGCCCTTTAGCTCGGACAGACGCTACGGCTGGATAGACAATGAGACGATTTATATTCAAGGACGACGCGCGTCTGTTGAGCAAGCAGAACGCTTCTATGGGCTGGATTATCACGGGAGTGGCTTGCCGATGTGTTTGGTCGATGCCTTCCCAGAGACTTATACACAATGGTCAGGTTTTTGGGAGAGCCAGATTAACCGCCGTCATCCTGATGCACTGAATCGAC
>JANQRM010000693.1 GCA_028284565.1 Anaerolineae bacterium
TCGCACCTTTGCCACACGCATCTGGGCATCCTACGTAGAAGCCTTCCTCACGCAAATTGGCGCGCCCGGCTTGTTATTGATTGCGACTTCCGCATTAGCTCTTGCCATCATCTTGCGACAAGAGCAAACCCCACTAAACGGCAAGAAGCATTAAGTCCACGTTTGAGTTTCCCAACGCCAGCGTTCTTCTGTCACAAATTGACGTAAATCTGTTGGTTGCCGACTCAAGAGGTCAGTCAAGTCGTTTTCAGATTGTGATGTATCATCCGACTCAGCAAAGCGATAGAGTAGGGTCATAAACCCAATGACATCCCACTTGACACCCCGTCGAAACATCCGCCACCAAAACCGCAGAAAGTTGGGATTAGTATATCGAATAGGCTGTCCCAAAACCTCTGACAAAATCTCTGCCATTTGATGCAGATTCATCGTTTCCGGTCCTACTAAGGCATAGACTTGGTTTTGATGTGGGGTAGGCTGTTCAGCAATCTTTAAGACAACTTGTGCGACATCCCGCGCATCCACTGGGGTCATACACTTGTTCCCTGCTGGGATAAAGAGTTCGCCATGTTCCACAATATCAACGCCATGCGTAGAAATCGCCCGACAGAAATTTTGCATAAAGTAGGTCGCACGTAAAAAGGTATAGGGGATTCCGCTGGCTTCGATGTATCGCTCGACAGCATAGTGCGGAAGTACGTGTTTCTCTCCCGAACCCGGCACATCTAAATAAATGATGTGTTTGATTTCGCATTGAACCAACTTGTCGATAAAGGGCTTCATCCAGCGATTCACCCGACGCGGTGAGGGCAGTGGGAAGACCAGAAAGACCACCTCGATGCCGTCTAGCACCACATCCCACCCCGCTGGCTTATCATAGCTGAAGGCAATAACGGGAATATCATCACCAAGGTGGTTGAGTTTGTCTGGATTATGTGCCGCCAGTCGATAGGGGATGTGATTTTGGTTGACCAACAACCTTGCTACTTCTGCGCCCACGTTCCCCGTTGGTGCGGTTGCCAAGAGCATACCCTGTTCCCTTTGTTCAATTCAGTGCAGAGAGATAACTTCAACTTGAAGCATTATGTCATTAGCGATATTCTCGTGCAACTGCATAATATCACTTTGCATGGAAGTTGTTACCTGATGGATATATTTAGAGGATGGTAGAGAATCTATAATGCTAGAAGCCTTTGCTATCCCCATTCGTTCAGCGGTTCTGATATTCCCCTTCATCGCTGTTGGGATATTTGTTCCGCTGTGTGTCTTGCATTACCGACGCTGGGGCTATGTACATGGCAATCGGATGTTCGTCCTTTATTCTTTTTTGTTCTTCCTGCTGACTGCTTTCTTTCTGGTGATATTGCCCTTGCCGATTGTGGATGAAGGCTTCTGCGAATGGTATCGAGAGACCAAAACGCCACAATTAATCCCCTTTAATTTCATTAATGACATCCTAGAAGCGGGTGGTGGTTCTAGGACGAATCTCGACCTACGTGCGTTGGTGGATAACCCCCCGTTTTTCCAAGCCTTCTTCAATTTCCTCTTGCTTTTACCAATGGGAGTTTATCTGCGTTATTACTTTGACTATCGCATGCATACGGTCATCGGGATTGCCTTCGCACTCACTCTCGTCTTTGAAGTCACCCAGCTCACTGGTATCTACGGCATCTACCCCTGTCCCTATCGCTTGTTTGATGTGGACGATTTGCTTCTCAATACGGCGGGATCGATTGTCGGTTATGCGATTACGCCGTTGCTCGCCTTCTTGCCGAATATTCATGCCAAACCCAAGTCTATCCCGCGCGTGACCATCATGCGACGTTTTGTTGCCTTTGTCACCGATTTGACACTTCTGAGTTTGTTCAGTGGGCTTATCTTTGCCGTAAGTCATCTGGTACTCGGTTTGATGGGGCGATCTTATCCGAATACGCTTGCCTTTTGGGTGGAGATTATCCCGACTCTGCTGTATTTTGTCGTCTTCCCCAAGTTGACACGAGGCTATACCTTCGGCAAGTGGCTGGTGCGGATTCGTATCGTCAACATGGATGACGAACCGCCGAGCTTGCTTCAACTCGTCCAACGTTACCTGATTCTGCTCTATCTTGTGCCGATATTCGAATTTCTCATGCTGTTGACCACCACTTATACAGATAATGCGGCTATCGTCTTATTTGTGACATTGCCTTTTTTGGCGGTGAGTCTTTTGCATCCCATCTTCGTCTATGGACTCGCCCTCATTCGCCAAGACAACCGCGGATTCCATGATTTTGTCGCAGGTACAACGCATCAAGCCCACCTCATCGCCACACCCTTTATGAGATTCCCCTTGTATCGGTTGTTTAACTATCCGCACCGATCATTAACGGAAGACCGTTAACCAAAAGAGGGACTGTCCTCAGTGATTGACCTAGAACAGTCCCCAGCTGATATGCTATCAGGTAGTGTCAAGTTGAACGCCCAAACGGTTCGCCTTAGGTTAGAAATGTGGCATAGAGGCAAGATAGGCTTCTTCAGAGATATTGGGCGGTTCTTTCGGTGTGACACTGTTCCGAAGTGAGCGCATAAAGTACTTCTCAAAGCCGACCTTTGCCCAATGTGCTTGAGGTCCGGGAATAATCACTTGGAAACGACGATCTGGGAGCATCTTATCCCCCACAATCATCATGCCCATATTGCCCGCATCCATCACACAGAAGGCAGGAATATTTCCATAAGGTAGCTCTTTGCGCTTACCCCCATAAATATCCGCATAGATATTATGAGCAACCACCTTTGCCATCTCTTCCGACGGATAGCCGGTTTTGGGAACACCACAAAGAACATCGGTCTCTTCAGGTGGGTTCACATGGACAGCAACACCTGCCGCATAGACCTCTGGATACACGGGATGCCGATAGCTGTCATCGACTTCAATCCAGCCGGCTTCATTAGCAAGTCCGGGTGAATTTCGTACCGCATCAACGCCCAAGAAACGGGGCATCACGAAAGTATACTTCGAGGGCAGGATTTCTCCTGACTTCAATACCACACTATCCGGACGAACCTCAGCCAGTTCTGCGTTAAACCGAGAGTCAATGTTATACATTTTGAAAAACATCTCAGTTAAAGGCTTCCCATAGCTAAAACCGCCAATACCAAAGTGGCTAGCGAATGGCTCTGCACTCACATAGGTGAAGTTGATGTCTTTATGCTTGCGGGCTTGATAGCGTGCATTGAAGAGGAACTCATATGCCGCACCGAAACATGCCGCTCCTTGTGCGGATACCACCACAACGGGACCGGGATCATCCAGCAATGCCTCCCATGCGTCTTTTGCTTCATCTGCCGCATGAATCCCCAAAATCGAATGAGAGTATTCTCGCACACCGGGGATATAGTCGTAATCCGCTTTTGGTCCCGTTGCCACCACAAGGTAATCATAATCCACCACGCCATCCGACGTGATGACTTGTTTTGCCTCAAGATCAAATTGAGTAGCTTCGGACTCAATGAAGGCAATGCCCCGTGCTTCATAGGCAGGACGTACATCATAGGAGATGTCTTCTTCTTCTCGCAGTCCGAAGGGATACCAAATCAGTGAAGGCATAAACAAGAACTGGGGCTTGCGATCAATGACAGTGATGTCATGGTCGTTTCCCAGACGATCATATAACTCTAAAGCGGCGGTATAGCCTGCAAAACTTGACCCGACAATGACAATGTGTTCGCGTTTCATGGAACAACTCCTAACGCTTGCTTATCAGTATGTTCTAATTTTCACAAAAGCTGAAACAGTTCGTCAGTTACATTAGTCCCCTAACTGCTGGATATTTGTCATGACTTCATAAGAAAAGCGAATTTTTGCGGAAATATGGGATGTAAAAAACCTGATAAAAGCCTCTAGCCCAGTACATAGGGGGCAAATTTCTGCTACAATGTAGGATGTTTTGTTGGTCTATATGGATAGGAAAACAAGATGTTCAAACGATTGATCATACTCTTGATAGCGGGACTCGTCGTCGTTGCTTGTGGCGATACGGGGCAAACCTCCAGCGATGCCCAATCTGCCCAAACTCTGCTCCCTAATATCGTCGGCTACAATACCACCAATGCCGATGGCTTTGTCGACTCCCTCCTAACTGCCGCAGGAGCCGCCGGACTCGGTTCGGGTAATGTTGCTGTGACTGCCGCTTCTGCCAAGACGGAACAGATGCTCCAATGTATGCAAGATCGTGGTGCTGTTGCCTCCAATTTCTATGTTGAACAAGGCGTATCTGCGGGCAATGTCATTCCGATGTCTGGGATGGTCGTAGTTGTGAATCAAGATCGTGTGGCAGAGAACTTTGTCAATTGTCTACTCGGCGGACAGCAAGATGGCATTACTGCCCAAGCCGCCGTCATCGAACCCTGCGCCAACGCCGGAACCTTCCAATTTCAAGGCGATACGGTGAGTTATCTCTATGCCAGTACGCATCCAGCGCTCTGTGCTATCTTCCAAGGGCATTTCGACTCCATCATCGCCAATAACAGCTAACATACACTCAGACAATAGGATGTAAGGGCGGTTCGCGAACCGCCCCTTGCCGGAAATCTATTTGTTGCCCCACTTATTTGTCAATATTTCCTCACATCTCGGAACACTTTACAAAAAAATAACGTCTTCTTGACAAACCTTTGCGTTTTCTGGGCAGGATTGCTTCTATAATTTTATTGTCAGCGAGTAAAGGATGTTGAGTGATGGCGGACTCAACCTTTGGACCCTATCAAATCGAAGGCACAATCGGACGAGGCGGGATGGCTATCGTCTTTAAGGCGCGTGATACCCGCACGGATGACCTCGTTGCGCTTAAGATTCTCTATGACCACATCTTGGCACAAAAGGTCGCTCGGCAACGTTTTCTGCGTGAAGCTGAATTGCTTCATCGCCTCGATCATCCCAATATCGTACCCGTGGTTGAGCATGGGGAGATTAAGGGGCGCACCTACCTAGCAATGCGGTATATGGCAAACGGCTCTCTGGCAGACCGTCTGCAAAATCCAACCTCGATTGGCTTAATGGTCAGCACCAAACTCCTCAAAGAAGTCGCCAAAGGTCTCGATTACGCCCATGAACAAGGCATTATTCATCGGGATATTAAGCTAGAAAATATTTTGTTGGATGCGGATAAACGCCCGGCATTGAGTGACTTCGGCATTGCCAAACTTGCCAATTCGACACGTCTAACCGCCACCGGATTCATCGCTGGGACACCCAATTATATGTCTCCCGAACAAGCCTTGGGATGGGCAGATATTGACCATCGCACGGACATCTATTCATTGGGGATTATGGCATATCTCATGCTCACGGGTTTTCACCCCTTTACGGGGAGCGATGCCCTCGTTGTCCTCAATCAGCATATCAACATGGCTCCACCGCCACCAACGAGTGTGAATGACACCTTACCATCGGCTTTGGATGCGGTTCTCTTACAAGGCTTAGCCAAAGACCGTACTGATCGTCCCAATTCAGCAGGCGAGTTCATTCAGGAAATCGAAAATGTCATCCGTTCCAGTCAACTTGCGTCCAATACACAAACGCTAATCGACATCGCCGCACCCAATCCACAGCAAGGCAATCAAGCCCCCACAACTCGTATGATGACCACGCCGAGCTTCGTTCCACAGATGGAACAGACTTCGGTTCAAGCTGCCGAAGCATCACCATCTCGCCGTGGGATAGGCTTACTGGGTTTACTCGGTGTTGCGATCTTAGCTCTGATTATGGTCTTTGTGGTGAGTGCTAACTCCCAGTCCAATCCACCGATGACACCCAACGAAACCGAAATCGCCGCCGGAATCTTTGGCGAACTGACACAAACCGCCGATGCCGAAGTCTTCCTCTCCACTCAATCGGCTTTATCAACCGAACAATATGCGCCACGCTCGACCTTCCCGCCGACATGGACACCGACTTATACGCCAACCATTACCAACACACCGACGATTACATCTACACCCTCCAACACGCCCATCGTCACCAGCACACTGACACCCACACCTTCTGGTAATGCGATTGTCATTGGTGAGCAAGGGGTCAATATGCGGACAGGTCCCAGTGTCGGCTATCAACTCTTGCGGAACTTGCCACAAGGCACACCCTTGATGCTCATTGGGCGCACATCCGATGCCAATTGGTATGAGGCGCGTGCTTTCACTGGACTAACGGGCTGGGTCTTCAGCAACTTCATTGAAACCGAAATCGAAGTCTTACTGCTTCCCGTCACATGGATAGAAGAGGGAACAAGTGGGGATTCTGGCGGTAGTGTCCTGACCATTCCGACAACAGGCAACCCACCAGCCAATCCAACTAACACGCCTGTTGGAGGGAGTACATCTATCCCACCAACGAACACACCGGTTCCAACCTCACCGCCCGGTGGAGAAACTGTTGTTCCCCCAGATTTCTCTGCTAATGCCCGTGCGAACCAAGATGGAACGCTCATTGACCGTAATGGGGTTGCGGGAACATGCCAAGTTGTCGCACAGATTCTACAAGGGCAAACCTTCCAAGCAACTGCCCGCAGTAGCAATAATCAAGCGGTCTATGGCAAACTCAAATCGGGCATATGGGGATGGGTACGGACGAACATCCTTGACTTCAATATCGACATCAACACCCTGCCTGTTCAATCCTTCCCCTGTCAGTCACAAGATGGTGGGGTTGAGGGAAGTACCCGTTAACCGTTACCCTTCAGCTGGGGCGAACAACACCAAAAGCGTCAAATCTTCTTCGATCTCGATGAAGCGATGGCGTTTGCGTTTGGCGACATAGATGAGTGACCCCGGCTCAATATCACTGACTTCACCTTCGATGTCGATTTTGGCAACCCCCTCAACGACATAATAAATCTCGTCCTCACGATGGGGCGACTGTCCGTCCCGCCCACCCGCAGGCAATTTATAGATTCCCATACTCATCGACTCGACACGGAAGAACTCCTCATAGGAGCGGTCTTGTGCTTCACCCATCGTCGGCACATCCCATACCATGCCATCGGGTGCATCGTCTTCCGTATCCTCATCATCTTGTGCCAATGAGGTCGTCGCACCTGCCATTAGTGCAAATGCGCCTAATGATGCGATAAATTTACGGCGATTTGGTTGCTCGCTCATCCAGACTCTCCAATCAAAACAGTGGGCGATAGTTCACCCACCTTAACGTTTTTGAGTTGGCTTGCCAAGCACCGTCGCTTACCGATTCGTCACGTCAACCCACGCTCGATTCTTCTCCCCGATGTACTGTGCGCGGGGACGCATGATGCGCCCACCGTCCCGATGTTCTAGTGCATGAGCTGTCCAGCCACCGACACGCGAAATGGCAAAGGTCGGCGTAAACAAATCTGTGGGGATACCGATTCCGTGCAGAATCAGTGCTGTATAGAACTCCACATTCGTTTGCAAATTCCGTCCCGGCTTATATTCCTCCAGCAGACGCAATGCCGTTTGCTCCACATGCTTCGCCAATTGATAGAGTTCCAGCTTCTCGCCATCCACAAAGAAGCGTTCCGCCTCTTGACCCAACACCTGCGCGCGGGGGTCATAGACCTTGTAAACCCGATGCCCGAAGCCCATCAGCCGTTCCTTGTTCTCCAATTTTTGGCGGATGATTGGCTCGGCTTTGTCAGGTGTTTCGATTTCAAAGACCATCTCCAACGCAGGACCCGGCGCACCTCCATGCTTGGGACCTTTCAGCGCACCAATCGCTCCCACAATCGCGGACACCATATCTGAATCCGTTGAGACAATCACGCGCCCTGTGAAGGTCGAGGCATTCCAGCCGTGATCAATCACCGTGTTGAGATAGGTTTCCAACGCGCGGGTTGTCGCACCATCCGGCACTTCACCACTTAGCATGAATAGATAGTTTGCTGAGTGTCCTAAATCATCACGCAGGGCAATCGGCTCATCTCCCTGCAACAATCGCCAATAAC
>JANQRM010000694.1 GCA_028284565.1 Anaerolineae bacterium
TGGACCCGAACAGGGATAAGCGTGTTGAAGATAGGTGCGGGTTACATAGGATGCCGCTGTCGCCACCCGACAATGGGCTTTCAAAGAATTAATTAACCGATAGCGCAAGATGGGACGGAGGGGGTTTCGCATGGTTCCCCGTGCAAAGGTAATAGCGGGGTCACTGGTGACTTCGACACCAAAGGGGAAGTTCATCTTGGTCATTTTCGGGACAAGGGTATCTGCACTGACACCGGGAATTCGCATGATGACCGCATCTTTTGCTGTGAATGCTTGGAGCGTGCTTTTGTGAACGGCGTTTCGCTGACGAATATAGCCGACCATACCGTGATAATGGGGGAGTGGGAGGATGGTTACACCATCTCCATCGGCGCGACGGTGAGACTCGGTCACGCTAGGCACATCTTGCACGCGGGATAATACCTTCACATGGTCGAACACTTGGAGATAACGGTCAAAGAAAGGGTAGGGATATTGGTCAGGAGTCCAAACATGACCATCTGGTGTGCGTTGAAAGCGTTGTTCCAATGTAACGAGTGCGTGCATGGTCGGTTCTCTGATCCTTCTCGTGACTTTAGATAGCAGACACTTGCTTATTGACTCGATTGAGCCATCACAACAGGGTCTTGTTCATGAACGGTGCGTGCATAGAGACTTAAGGCGAGACATGCCATAAAGAAGGGTAGCCATTGTCCGCGATGTGGAACTGGATGAAAGACATCCAGTGTAAGCGCGGTGAAGAGCAAAACAATCACCGTCCAAAAGAGACCCCGAATCGGGAAGTCCCATCGCCACAGACTTCTCAATATGCGTCCCATAGCTAATAAGAAACCCATTAAGCCGATTAAACCAAGTTCAAAGATGACGCTCAGATAATTGTTATGTGAATAGAAGCCAGAGTCTCTGGCAGTTCCCAAACCCGATCCCCAAACCCAGTGTCCTAGATTGCGGTTAAGCAGTTCAATGTGTGCTTTCCAAAAATCCGTTCGTCCAGAAAAATTGCCACTATCTGCGGCTGAGGAGTCCACAATAGCGGCTTGCCGTTGAATAGCGTCCTCAAATACCTCTTCAAAGATTCCCTCAGCAAAGGCAAAGAGAATACCACCGATAGCCACCAAGAAGATTGCGATGAAATAGAGCGGACTGCGCCCCAAAATATCTACTAGCATAATCATCGTAAAGATGAGCATCGCAACAAAACCTGTGCGACTTCCACTGACAAAGGTTGCGCCAATGCACAGGATCATCAACAAATAATTGCGGAGCGTGTTTTTACCTCGACTCAGGGACATCAATAATCCCATCATCAGGAGAACCTGCGAGGCAACGATCCCATGATTATAGCTTATCGTTCCTAACCCATCCTGACTGACATCAAATTTGCGATAGAGACCCGCCCATGGTCCAGATACATCCAGATTATCGGGTAATTGTGCGCTGAGTTGGGCAGGTGTGACGACTTCAAAAAACACCAGAAAAATCAGGATGCAATTAACAACAATGACCAGCACCATAATCCGTTCCAATGATTGATAGCGTTTGACGGTCATTGGGATGCGGGAAATCACCCAAAACGCGATGCCCATCTGCACCAGACGGTACATGGAGTTCGCGCCATAGACTAAGCCTTCTGAACCTTGTATGTAGCGTAGTCCTAACCAATCAGACCAAATCGTTAAGGTAAGGTAATTTAGGAGAAAAACTGCGAAAATTACGATGAAGTAGTGCCATATTGGACGATGGGATTCTGCCATCTGCCCACGATAGAGTATGCCAGCACCAAACATCAAGAGTATCGTGATATCTTGGATAGTTGGGAAGATAGCCCATGAGGGACCAACTGGCAAAATAGGAACCAAATACATCTGTGAGAGCAACATCAAGCACAATGCCCAAAAAGCAAAGCGGCTGGCGTGAAGCCGTCTTTGAGAGTGAGTCGCGTCGCTCTCTTGACGTTTACCAATCGATAATTGCATGGGACGAGTCAAAGACGACATCGCTACACATCCTCCAAAGAAACTTAGATTGCCTCAGGGACATCCAGATTATCCGGTTTCAGTTTACCCGCTGATTGCATGCCACGTCGCAGAGCGACAACGAGCGCAACGAGGGATGTAATGAGTTTGACAAAGCCACTAACTGATAATGCCATCCCCGCTCCGACCAAATTATATTCTGGAATGAGAATCAAGGAGGAAATACCAGTTGTGATTGCGGTAATAGTTACCAAAATGACTTGGGAACGATAGGCACGTATGGCTGTGAGAACATAACCTAAGAAGGAGCCAATGTATAGCATGCTAGAGGCAATCATCAGCCAGACGAAGGCATCGATTTCTTCAGCATATTCAGGTTGATATAGGAGCGTGATAATCTCCCGACCCAGCAAGAGACTGCCAATAATTCCAGCCAACCCCATGATGATGAGAATCCCCAACAGGATACCCAGCAAACGCAAAAAACCGCGCAGCTTTTTATCTAAAAAGAGGCTTGCCAAACGCGGCGTGGTAGCAAATCCCATTGCCATGACAACTGTTTCTCCGGCAACGGTCATATAGGACAATGATCCGAAAATTCCCAACGCGCCGATGCTGACACTGCTCTCAATCACATATCGAGGCAAATTGGGAACCAGCGAATTCAGCAAGGAGACAATACCGAGAGGTGCAACTACCCATGTTAGGCGAAGAAGCATTCGTGTATCAAAACGGGGACGTAAGGCTTCTCGCAAACTCGGAATGACTTCGTCATTTTTGGATTTTCGGCTCAGCATCACCTGATAACTATTGGGGATATCGTAGAACAGTAGGACCAAGAGCCATGCTATCGCTAAACCGGTCACTGCCCAGAACACACTGTTCGTAATCAAGACCATTGCTGTTAGGGTTACAAATGAAAAAATCCCTTTAATAATTTGGGATTTGCCGATGTAATCCATCTGCTCGTATTGTTGGATTAAGCCAAAGAAGATGTCACTGAGCATCTCAAAGACTTTGGCAATCCCCATCATCAAGATAATTACTAAGGCTTCAGTTGAATATTGAGATGCGAGTGAAATGATGATAATGGCGATATAACCGACAATTGAGCTAATGATACGTTGACCAAAGTAATCGCCAAAGCTGTATTCTTGTTTAACATCGGCGGCTTGGACATTTCTCAGTTGTGCGTTTGCCAGCATGATAATGGGGGCAGTAACGGATAAACCAAGCGTGAACAACCCCACCATCTCTTTTGTCCCAGCTTTGGCTAAGACAATCAGCATTGCCCATTGCAGAGCGGCATAGACGACATTGCCGATAAAAGCCCACGAGAAGTTGCGACGAAGGGAGAGCGGTTGGGTGCGTTTGGGTTTGTCTGCGCGGGCAGAGACTTGGGACATAGGAGCCATTTCTGGTTTCTAGGACAGTTTTAGTCTAAGAAAACTAATCTGCAATCAATCTCATCCTAATGGGTTTTGGTCATTCTTGCAAAGGGTAAGGGTGTTGACTTCAAAGAATTAGGATAACGTCGCCCCCTATCTTAACATTTCGGAAGGTTACAGTCAAGGGTTTGAGTCATATTGGAGTTAAGAATAAAATTGTTGTCATCGATAAGGAGCATATAGCGAGACCGGAATATTGCAGATAACAATAGAGGCAATTGGAGGCAAAGATTCAAGCTGTCGGTTTGCCTACGGCTTGAATGCTTTTCTTATGTTGTTGGTACATATAGTGTAAGCTATTGATAATTTACGATTGCTACTATCATCGAAAAGTGAATTTGAGGAAAGAACGTTGTCGATGCGTCACGGATTATTAATCGTAGTTTTTTGGATGTGCTTGCTCGTATCATCGGCGCAAGCGGGTTATGAAGGCAATGCCTATCAGCATGTTGGGCTATATGCGGGTCCCGGCGAGACTTATGAAACTGTTGGACAGTTACGAGCAGGAATGCCCTTTATGCTAGAAGCGCGTAATCAGGTGGGCAATTGGGTACAACTGGTCAACCCAGAGGAGGAGTCGATTGCGGGTTGGGCGTTAACGGGTCGCTTGCCAGTCGAGGGCTTGCAACTCAGCCAGCTGGACATCACTGATTTGCCCGATGCCGACCCCGCCTTTATTGAAGCGCAACTCGAAGAATATCAACTTCTGTTTAGCACACCCATTATCCCTGAGATTCATCCCGATATGGTCGATGTCTTCCTGCGTGGGCAATCCTATGGCAATCGCATGAATGTCCTCGCACGGGTTGGAGACTGCAACACGGCGGCATCTCGTTTCCTGACACCTGTCAGTGATGGCAACTTCGACTTGGGTGCATACGACCATCTAAATAATGCAACCGAGTTCTTTGGCGAATCCTTTGCCGAATCGCATGTGAGTGCGCGGGTAGGTTTCAATGTCTCCTCCGTATTCGACCCGCTGTGGGCGCAAGCAGAACAATGCAATCCCAACGAACACCCGCTTGGTTGTACCTACCGCACCTCACAACCTGCTGTCTCCGTCATCATGTTCGGTCAAAATGATGTCATCGTCCTCAATGCCGAACAGTACGAAGCTAATCTACGTAAAATCATCGTAGAATCACTCGATTCGGGAATTATTCCCATTATCGGGACATTCACCAATTCACCCGATTACACCAATTACTTCCACAAAGTACTGACCTACAATACCATTAACATCCAATTGGCAAACGAGTATCATGTCCCTCTTATGAACTTCTGGCTAGCGGCGCGTCATCTACCACGACGAGGCATTGGAGAGGACTTCGCTCATCTGACGGATGCAGGCGGGGGTGTTGTCTTCGATGGACAAGAAGCACAGTTCGGCTTGACCTTATACAATTTAGTGGTGCTACAGGTGCTAGATGAAATTCAACGGACGATTATTGATGAACATGCCTAAACAACTGTTTATTTTGATCCTGCTTGTCTTAGGGATTATCACCGCCTGCGACCAAGCAACCACCCCTGCGAATGAGGTGGTGCTGTCTTATCTCCAATCCCTAGTGGAAGGCGACGCGGATAGTTTACGGAGTCTCTCCTGTGCCAGTTTGGAATCCGGAGCCATCGCGCGTGCCAGTTCCTTCGCCTCTGTGGATGCGAGCGTGGAAGATGCTGTATGCACAGTGGATGGTACGGATGGCGATTTTACCCGCGTGACCTGTACTGGCGATATTTTGTTTGTCTACGGCACAGGGGAGGATGCAGTCGAAGAACGCTTGCCCTTGACCAGTTATCGGACCATTCAAGAAAATGGTGAATGGCGATTCTGTGGCGAGGCAGAGACTAGCGAATAGGTCAGTATCTAGGTGATGAGATGGTAAGTATCTTATCAACATTGTTGTCTTTCCCTAGGGGCGTACAGCTGTACGCTCTTATCCTGTGTGCTATGTGCTTTTCACTATCTCCCCTACACGCACAAGGTGTCGACACCCGCGTTGTGGATTCAGGGACACACCCCATCTACCGCTTTCCCGATACCGTCAGTCCGATTGATTATTGGATGCAACCGAATTCCGAAATGCGCTTAATTGGGCAGTATCTCGATGGCACTTGGCTACAGGTAGAGTCCATCTATGGCGAGACAGGCTGGATGCAAGCCGAGTCTATTGTTCTGGATGTCGATTTAACCGCACTTCCCGAAATTGACATTTCTGCCGATATGGTGCTGGATAACACCTACTACTGGAACATCACCCCTTACACTCGTGGAATCTTCCTCTATGGACAGGAGTTGGGCAATCGTATCGACTATTTCTCCAAAGTTGGAGATAGCATCACGGTCAATCAGGCTTTTCTCACACCTTTTGGCAAAAATATCCATTCGCTCCAAGAGTACGGCTATCTTGGCATTGTGATTGATTATTTCAATCAAGTCGGAACCTTTAATGCTTTCCGAGCCACCTCTAACGCCGCCGAAACCAGTTGGACAACCCGCGATGTGTTGCAAATCGTCCGCAATGACCGACTTGGCTGTCGCAACTTCGAGACTCGGCTGGAATGTGAGTATCGGCTAGAGCGTCCGATGCTGGCATTGATTATGCTGGGGACGAATGATGTGCATGGTGTCCCACTCCAAGAATATGAAGCCAACTTGCGCGAAATCGTCGAAATCTCAATTGAGCATGGCGTGATTCCTGTGCTGAGTACCATCCCACCGCAACTTGGTTGGGATTTTCAGGTGCGTCAATACAACCGTGTCATTGTGAATGTCGCGGGTTTGTATCAAGTCCCACTGTGGAATTATTGGTTAGCGATGACAGAACTTCCCAGTTTAGGCTTGTCCTTCGATGGGGTGCATCCCTCATCACCGCCCGATGGCGCACATACGACCAACTTCACGCCTGAATTTTTGCAATATGGCTATACCAAGCGCAACCTTATGGCTTTGGAAATCCTCCACTTATTGTTGTTCCGCGTGATTTATGCTTGAGTTGTCCCCATGACTCAATGGATGTGGCTGACGAATCCCGAACAACCTTACACTTGGGGAGTTATCTTTCGCATAGTCATTAAGGCAGGGGTGTTGTTCGTCCTCTGTAATTTACTCTGGGCGATGACGAATCCCTTGCCGTTCCTGAGTCAATTCTCACTCTATAACACGGTTGTATCAGGTCGTGAGCGTTTGCCCTTTGGTGAGAATGCACGTGCCTACAACTTGAGTTTGAATAACCTCGATGCGATGTTCGCCTCTCATAGCATCAGCCAACCGAAAGGGGAGGATGAGTTTCGGGTGATGGTGATTGGCGATTCGAGTGTGTGGGGGATATTGCTCGAAAATGACGATACGCTCACAGGCTACCTGAATACAATGGCTTTATCCACAGACGATGGACGACAAGTGCGCTCCTATAATTTGGGGCATCCCATCCTCTCATTGACCAAAGACTTACTTATCCTAGACAGGGCAATGGATTACCAACCGGATATGGTTATCTGGTTGACTACCTTGCGCTCGTTTCCGCGCGATAAGCAGACTTTTCCGCCGATTGTCCATAACAATGCCAAAGCCGTGCGCGAATTGATTGAGACTTATGACCTGAACTTAAATCCTGCCGATGAAACATTTGTTGAACTCACACTCTGGGATGGAACAATTATCGGTCAGCGTCGAGAGCTGGCGGATTGGTTACACTTGCAACTCTATGGCATTATGTGGCAAAGCACAGGAATCGACCAAGTCTATCCAGAGACTTACGACTTACGCTCCGAAGATTTTGATACGGATATGTCTTGGGGTGGGTATGATGAACCGACTAACCTCACCGAAGATGACTTAGCTTTTGATGTCATCCGTGCTGGATTTGAGTTGGTAGGGGAAATACCTCTCTTGCTTGTCAACGAACCCATCTTTGTTAGCGAGGGTGAAAACAGCGACCTCCATTATAATGCATGGTACCCCCGCTGGGCATTTGATTCGTATCGCGCGTTATACACAGACTTAGCCGAGTCCGAAGGCTGGCAACTTCTCGATGTCTGGGATGGTATCGCTGGCGACGAATTCACCGATAGCCCCGTCCATCTGACCCCCACTGGTTCACAACAATTGGCGAAAACTATAGCCGAAACACTCCTGTCGCTTTTAAAAGAATCATAGACCCAGACTCTACACTTAATTGATCACTCCAGATTAACTCGTGCATGATTGAGTTGATTTATCTCGTCTTCAGATAAGTCGATGACTAATGCACCAAGATTTTCATTTAATTGCAATAGGTTATCAACGCCCATCACCGGGAGTATCGGATTTTCTTGTTGAAGCATCCACGCAAGCACAACTTGATTCAAGGAAGCCTCGTGATTCGTAGCAACTTCCTTCAGCACGCCAAATTGCTTATCGAGATGGCTCGTTTGATATGGGGGCGGAACAGCACTTCGATTATCTATCATATATGCGCCACCAATGAGGGGCGAATAGGCGAGCAGGGTGATGGAATTTGAATTGCAATAATCCAGCAAATCATCTGTCACAGCGACTTGAGGCGCGAAATTGGCTCTTACATCAGGGTGCAGATAGGTGAATTTCTGTTGAACACAGCAATACTCAATCAGTGAGTATATTTCACTGAGTAGCCTTGCCTCAGCTAAACGCCAACTGGCAATATTACTCGCGCCTGCATAACGAATCTTCCCCTGTTGTTTAAGTTTATCCAGCGCAGTTAAGGTCTCTTCAAACGGTGTTAAGCGGTCATCCACATGAGCGTAATAGAGGTCTATTGTCTCACATTGCAGTCGGCGTAGCGATTGCTCACATTCAGACATGATTACTTGGGCGGTTAGGCGCGGTTGGTTTTCGTCTAAATGCTCATGACCCTGATGCAAGATACCTCCGACTTTCGTTGCAAGAAATATCTCATCCCTACATTGGCGCGATTGCATCCACTGTCCCAGCAGGGTTTCGCTCTCATCACCAGAGAAGCCATCAATCCAACCCGCATAGATATTGGCTGTATCCAAAAACGTCCCACCAGCTGAACGATAAGCATCCAAGATCGGATATGACTTGTCCCCTTCAAGTGTGCTTCCAAAATACATCGTCCCAAGACATATCGCACTAACCGATGTGCCACTTGAACCAAGTGGAAGTGTATTCATGATATCCTTTTGGGGTAGTTAACACATCTCCAGAAGATAATCAAATCCACTCCACTTGACAACTAATGAGTACTAATAAGCAGGTTGTTTGGCTAGCTGTTTCAGATACTTTGCCAGATTATTCAACTCCCGACGATACATCCGACGGGCGATGGGTGCTTGCGTGAGGCGTTGCATCAAGCCCATGATGCCGGGTTCAATGGGAAATTGTGAGGCGATGGTGATGCGGGTTTGTTCACCCTCGTTTAAGGGTTCGAAGATGAAGCGCGTGAGTTGGTCACTATGCATGTCTTTTTCGACGAGAATGCGTCCGGGTTCAGGTTCACTGACGATTTGGCGGTAGTGTCTGACTTGTCTCCAAACATTGACACGAAGTCGGACAATCGTACCCTCACCTTGTCCACCTTCTTCGACGACCATCTCCTCAAACCATGGCTGAGGTAGGATAGCTTTGTGTCCGACGTGGTAATCTGCAATGACCGCATGGACATCTTTAGGTCGGGCGTTGATAACAGCGAATTCTTGAGCGTAAATCATGAGGTGTTTCCTTCTTGAGTTGTCGATTTACTCAATAGGGTATAGAGTCAACCTAACTACGTAAACCTGTTCACAGTTAGACAAATGTCTACTAAAAGCCAGCGACGTACCTATCTTGCTCTGTTCAATGCCACCTATGAACTCATCCTTGAAAAGGGCTATGATGCGGTGACGATTGCGGAGATTGTCCGACGTGCCGATTATGGACGCAGTACCTTCTACTTACACTTCAAAGACAAAGCCGATGTCGTCTGGAAGATGCTAGAGTCCCATGCTCAAATTCTTGATGAACAACTCATCGACATGGTAGGGAATCTGGAATCACCGTTGAGAGAATGGCGCGCGTGGCAACTGATTTTTACTTCCATTGACCAACAGAGGCTGTTTTTTCAACAACTCGATAGCGACTTCTCAGGGCGATTGCGCCAGCGTCAGAAAGCACTCGTGATTGAGAATTATCAGAAGCATTTACACAGTGGGTTCTATTCACTCGATACTAAGGTCCCCATAGCGATTAGTGCGCGCTTTATCACAGGTGGGCTGGTTGAGATATTGGATTATTGGCTCGACCAGCCCGAAGCAGGGAATCCCGATGAGATGGCAGATATGTTTTTTGAACTCGTTTTTCGGCAATCCCCACCGAAAGACACAGTGTAGATATGTTTGCTGGGTGCAGGAACAAAGGAACTTAAGCTCAGATTGACGGAAGACCTGTTATAATTTTCCCAAGCAAACAGGGAATTAAAGGAATCCTCATGATTAACATTGAGTGGGCGAATGAGGAACAGACGGTTATCCGATGGCATTTGTCGGATGGGTGGACATGGGACGAGTTTTATGCCGCAAAAGCCGAATCAGAAGCGATGATTGAGCAAGTAACTGGTGTTGTGGATGGATTATTTGTCATGGATAATCCGAGCTATCTGCCAGCTTACTTCTTAGCCAACCTTCGCATTATTGTCCCCAACTCACATCCCCGCTATGGGATCACTATTGTCGTCGGAAAGCAGAAGGCAATGCGCTTTATCTTCGATTGTGTGGTACGCATCACTTCGCGGGATGACCTGTTGTACTTGGTAAACACGGAGGAGGAAGCCTTTGCGCGCATCCAACAACTCCGCCAGCCGATGGTTGGGGGAGCCTAACCTATTCACTGCGCGCATCTGGAATGATGGCAACACATCAGTTTCAAGACTGCATAGGGTTTGACCTTTCCCTTGACCACAATTGTTGATTATCCTCACTTATGTATAAGTGATTGAATGGTATCATGCTTGATGATGTGTCTTAGATCAGCCTAGACGACAAAGATGAAATCACCACAACCCCATTTTTCAATCCAAGATGTGAGAGATTTTTATGTGCGTCTGGATAAGCTCGGTATTGACCTGTGGCTGGATGGGGGCTGGGCAGTGGATGCCTTGTTGGGTGAACAGACTCGTCCCCATAACGACATCGATATTGTGATTGAACGCAAGTACTCACAGACCTTACGAGACTCTCTCGAAGCCGATGGCTATTATGAAGAGATACGAGATGATACTCGTGAGGTGAACTTTGTGTTGCGGGATGATGCCGGGCATATCGTCGATTTTCATGTGATTGTGCTGGAGGTCGAGGGCAATGGGCGGTATGAGAAGGGCTTCATATTTCCGGCGGATTCATTGACAGGACAGGGGATAATTGGGGGACGCAAGGTGCGGTGTATCTCCCCTGAATGGCTGGTGAAGTTTCACACGGGGTATACATTGCGTGAGAGCGATGTGCATGATGTGACTCGCTTATGTGAGAAGTTTGACCTTCCGCTCCCTCAAGAGTACCGACAATTTGTGGATAAGGCATAAGGACGTACTGTGCAGTACGCCCCTATAGTTGTTGCTAGTTGTTCGATCTTATGACCGTGACATCGAGAAGACTTCAATGATTTGGTCTTCGCGTGGTTCCCATACAATATCGCTACGGACCCCGTAGATATCGAATTGTTGGAAGAGGAAAAGCCAAGGCACATCTTCATAGATGATGTCAAGTGCTTGTGCATAGAGGTCGGCACGTAACTCTTGGTCAAGACTCGTGTGAGCTTCTGTCACAAGGTCAATCACATCTTGATTGACGTAATTGTTCTTGTTGGGTTGACGTGCAAATGCACCCCAGAGAACATCATCAGCATCAAAGGTGCTGGTTCCCCAACCCATGAAGTGTGCTTCGACAAGTTCGTTGGCGGGGTCTTCATTGCTGGGGTTGTTGGTGGCGCGGTACTTCGTCAGCTGGACGCTCCACTCATTGATATTCAGTTCCACATTGATACCAACTTGCGCCCATTGTCCGACGAGTGCTTCAGCGACTTCGCGGTCTTGTGCGTAACGTCCGACAGGTGCGTCAAGCGCAAAGGTAATGCCATCAGGATAACCTGCTTCGGCGAGGAGTTCACGTGCGCGGTCTGGATCATAGGGATAAGGTTCGAGTGTGCCATCATTTCCAAATACGCCATGAGCTAATGGAATAGCTACTTGTTCAGCAGAGCCTTCAAAAAGGACTTCGATGATTTCGGGAACATTGGTGGCATATTGGATGGCTTGGCGGACGCGGACATCGGCTAGTACTTCGTTCTTTGTGCCATCGAGGGCGACATATTGGAAGAAGGTACTGCGGACGGGGCGGACATCTAGTGCATCATCCGATTCCACTTCGGATTGACGGAAGGCAGGAACTTCGGTGATGAGGTCCGCATCCCCCGCTTGGAGTGCCGCAACACGGGTCGAGTTTTCTGGGATGGGGCGGAAGGTGACGGTTTGAATACTTGGTGTGCCACGCCAGTAGTCGGCATTAGCTGATAGCGTCAGGTGGTCATCTTTGACCCATTCGACGAAGGTGTATGCGCCTGTGCCAACCGGATTGATAGAGACAACTTCTAAATCGTTGTTGGTGAAATATTCATTGGGGATGATATACCACTCACTCAAACGGGCTGGAAGCAGTGGGAAGGGATCAACTGTATTGATTTGAACGGTGAAGTCATCAATGATGTCCACACTTTCAATCACACTAAAGCGACTGCCCAGCGGTGAACCCAAATCGGGGTCGAGGGGTCGTTCTAAAGTGAACTTCACATCTTCTGCATTGAAGGCTTCGCCATTATGGAAGGTGATGCCTTCGCGCAGGGTGACTTCCCATGTGGTGTCGTCGAGGGCTTCCCAACCTGTGGCAAGCATCGGAACGAGTTCAAGGTCTAAGTTGCGGTAAATAAGCGTATCAAAGATATTGTTCAAAATGGCTTTGGAGCGACTATCATTTTGAAGTTGCGGGTCGAGCGAGGCGGCATCCCCACCTTGCGCGATCACGATGCTGGAGCCATCTTGCGCGCCAACAAGACTAATCGAGAGCGTCACCAAGACGAGGGCAACGATCAATAGTATAGAACGGTATTTCATAGGGTTTCTCCTGTTTATATGGTCTGTAATATTAATGACGCAACTCATATGAGTATCTTACATATTTAACACAGCGTATTGAGTTTGTCAGTTGTGAGTTGTTTCTCGGTTTGGTCGATTGATTTATGCAAATTATCTTATCGGCGGTACCTTTTATGTTACCTGATATATAGTTCGTTGAATGAATATGAAGCTGTCATCAAGCACTCCTGCTTGTCTATCCAAGTGCATCGAAAAAGAACTGGACAGCGACTTCATTTCCTGATATGTGTGTAAATATCGATCTATCGACATCCTTACCGCGTAACACAGTTGACATACCCTGATAATTTGTCGACATACGGGCATCGGGATTTCTTGCAGGGCGCACGGTGACTGTAGGACTTTGATAGAGGATTATCTCCATAAATTCTCCATCAACTTCGACTTCGATCTCAAAGCGTTGTTTAGGTAAAACGTCTCCAGCTCGCACAAGAACAGACTGTAACGCCATCGCAATAGCACGAATACTCCTTTCATGAAGTGCAGGAGCGACTCGTGTCAACTTTGCACCCCAGAAGGCAAGTTCTTCAAGCGTTGTTCGGATGTCTGCACCTTGGTCTGTTAGCGAATAAACAGCTGTATTATGAACTTTTATTTGCCGAACAAGCCCATCCTCCTCTAAACGTCGAAGCCGCTCTGCTAACAGATTCCCTGATATGCCCGGTAACCCGTCGCGGAGTTCATTGAAACGAGCGACACCACCCAGAAGCTCTCGAAGAATCAAAATCGTCCACCGATCACCTATAACATCCAGTGCAGTTGCCATGGGGCAAATTTGTTGATAGCTCTTGCGGTCTGTTTTCATTTTTCCCCCTAATCAATTGCTTTTTGTGATACATTATAATCTAAAAGTACACTTTTTATACTGTTAAGTTGACTTTTTGTACTCAGCATGATATGGTAGCACCATCAATCACTGAACTGCAAAGTTCAATTATCCACCGAAACGCTTAGATTATGAAGCGGTAGGGAAAGGACAGTAAAAATGAGTACGCAAGAAATTACAGTAGTTTATAAGTGGACAGCTAAACCGGGCAAATTAGATGAACTGAAAGCTATTTATGAAGATGTCTATCAAGCAATGCGAGACAATGAGCCAGATAGCCTCAAAATGGAGTGTTACTTTGCAGATGAGGAAAATGCAATCATTGTTCATGATCTATTCAAGGATGCTGCAGCTATGGGTTTTCATCTCGGTGGAACAGCAGCACAGCACTTTCCCATGTTGGCTGAAATCGCGGTGCCGGGACCTTTTTTCTTCTGTGGTGATGTACCTGAAGAATTAATGAAGGTTGCTATCGATATGAATATGGGAGCTGAATTTGGCACTCATGCCTTTGGGTTTGACCGAAGTCGATAGAGATAGAAACGCTTCAGATGGATTCAGTGGATAAGTGTCTTTGGCAACATTGAATCCATTCTCGAACCATCCACACCTGTTACAATCAGTATGCTATCGTATGAAAATAAGAACTCTTTGGAGAGAAAAAATGTCACAGCCTAAAGAAGCATTACCATCATTCCTCGCCGAACCATCCAAGATCGGTCAAGAAATCAGTATTACAGGGAAATGGGTTCCAACTAAAAAGGGTGGTCTATTCAGAAAGTCTGCTGAGTCGAAAGAAATGTTGAAGGAATGGGAAGATATTCATATTGGTGCAAAAAATGACCTAGGTGTTCTCTCTACTGAGATCAATCATGCTGTTGGCGAAGATGCTGTGCTAGTTCATCATGTCTTCAAAGACTCTGACGCGCTCGTTCACTATTTTTCTACAACAGCCACACAACATATGAATGCACTCACGACAGTCGCAAAGCCAGAGTTACACCTCATTCGTGGAGTCCATGTTCCTACTCCTGCTAGGGAAGCTGTTCTTGCAAAGAATGTGCCTGCGACTTTTGGAGAATTTCTATTCGGATATGTAAAAGAAGAATATCAGCGTCCCGACTACGAAAATGCGATCATGGTTACTGCTAAATGGACGTGTAATGAAGGCGATGAAAGCCACCTTGAGGAACTCAAATATTGGTGGCAACGTGTTGGAACAGAAGCACATGCTATGGAAGAAGGCTTGCTTAGGTTCGAGGCTTATCAGGTTCTTGGGGAGGATGCCTTAATCATCCATGAAACATTCAAGAGTAACGATGATCTCAAATTCCATTTGACAAAAGGAACAGCTGAGAAATACAAGAAGGACATTGACCAAGTCGCAACACCAGAAAACTACTTCTTCCGTGGTCCAGTTTCTTGGACGATCCGCACCTATTCCAAATTTATGCATTTACCTGCAACGTATTCCAGCTTGGGCAGTAACTATACGCAACCGGGAGGAAGCATGAGTGATGGAACGATTGTGTAGTTGCTATGTATTTACTGGATGTTTGCATAATTTACAAAAGTCATGGGGATATGGGGTTCTTTCATGATTTAGCTGAGTGCTACTTCTTATAGGGTTGGGTCGACGGCTTCGCGGAGCCAATCACCGAGCACATTGATGGAGAGAACAGTGGCGAAGATGGCAGTGCCGGGAATCACACTGACCCACCAACCATTAGCGAGATAGTCGCGTCCGGCAGTGACCATACCACCCCATGTAATAATCGAAGGCGGGACTCCAAATCCCAGAAAGCTGAGAGAGGCTTCAGCGAGAATCATAGTGGAGATAGTCAGGGTGCTGATGACGGTCACTGCACCGAAGACATTGGGGAGGATATGCCGAAAGATGATACGTGTATTGCTACTGCCCAAGGCGCGCGCTGCCTCGACAAATTCGCGTTCACGGATGCTGAGGACTTGTCCACGCACGATGCGTCCATAAGTTACCCAACCCGTGATTCCAAGTACGATGATGACATTTATCAGGCTGGAATCGAGAATGGCGGTGACCGCAATCGCCAAAATTAAAAAGGGTATCGCCTGTTGAATATCGCCAATTCGCATGATGATCGTGTCGATACGTCCGCCGAAGTAACCCGCAATTAATCCTACAACAACGCCAATTGTACCTTGCACCAGCACCGACGCGACTCCGACCAGGAGAGAAATCCGCGCGCCGAAGATGATGCGACTCAGGATGTCACGTCCAAGTGCATCTGTGCCGAGTGGATAGCCTTCTACACTGCCGTCTTGCCAGATAGGAGGCTTGAGGCGGAGGCGTAGAGTCTGTAAATCGGGGTCGTGGGGTGTGAGGGCGGGGGCAAAGAGCGCGAAGATAATTGCCACAAGTAAGATGAGCAGGGCGATGAGTGTGACCGGATTCGTGACCAATTGGCGCAGGAGATAACCCCGTCGTCCACCACTGCGACTGAGGATGGGGTCATTGAGTGAGGCAACATTGGACCCTTTGAGTTTTGTTTTCTTGGTCATTGTAGGCGAATCCGCGGGTCTAAATAGGCATAAAACAAATCCACGACGAGGTTAATCAAGACCACAATAAGGGCGATGAGAACGACATAGGCTTGGATGATGGGGAAGTCGCGGTTGCGGAGGGCTTGGACAAGGAGCAAGCCTGCGCCCGGATAGGCAAAGACGGTTTCGGTGACGATGGAACCACTAATTAGCGCACCAATTTGTAAGCCCATAACAGTGACGACAGGAATCGCCGCGTTCTTGAGAGCATGTCTTATCAAGATATAGCGTTCTGCAAAGCCTTTGGAACGCACCGTGCGGATATAATCTTTGCCCAGTTCTTCTCGCAAACTGGAGCGCAAAAGTCGATTAATCATGGCGGCATAGAAGGGACCCAAGGTAATTGCAGGCAGGATGAGATGTTCGGGTGTGCCACGCCCACTAGATGGCAATAAATCCAACTGAACCGCCACCACAATAATGAGGACTATGCCCAACAAAAAAGTGGGAATCGACTGCCCACTGAGTGCCACGACGACACTCAACCTGTCTATGATGGAATTGGGGTGTGTCGCCGATAAAATCCCCAATGGTACAGCGATGCAGAGCGAGATAATGAGGGTGAGAATGGTGAGTTCAATCGTCGCAGGCATTCTGTCGAGTACTAGTTGCATAGCGGGTTGACGATGACGAATGGATAAGCCAAAGTCACCTGTGACGGCATTGCCCACAAAATCAACATATTGAATGGGTAGTGGCCGGTCAAAGCCCAGATTGCGACGGAGTTCGGCGATGTCGTCTTCGGTGGCATCGAGAGGAGCCATGAGTGCTGTCGGGTCACCACCAAGCCGCGCGAGAAAGAAGACCACAACGGTCACACCGAGTAGAACAAAAATGGCATGGAATAAACGACGAAGTAGATATGTTCCCATAGATGTGCCGAGGACCTTCAATGGAACTTAGTGATAATGAATAGTAGCGACTCTAGGACGATTTATCAAAGAATGGTCTTCCTTGTTTGTGATAGTTATCTTGGAAGGAGGGGCGGTTGATAAGGCGGGTGAGCCAATCCAACACCTTCGGAAATTGCTCTGCAAAGGGGAAATCAAACCGTTGATAGCCATATATCCACGGAAGAAGAGCGATATCGACAACGGAAAAATCTCCCAGCATATAGGGCTGTTGCGATAATTCGTTTTCGAGTCGGTGGAGGATGCTCATGCCATCTTGTTTGAGTTCTGCTACACGCTCATTGTCGACTCCGTCGGCTGGCGGTTCGATGACTTGCCAGTAAAGATGGTGGCTAACATCACGGACTTGATCGCTGGAGAACTCAATCCAATCGAGTGCCTCTTCAAGACGCTCAGAGTCAGTCGGGAACAATGGTGGATTTGGGTATTCGGCTTCTAAATACTGCATGATGACGAGGGAGTCACAATGAATCCCATTGCCATCCTCATAGGCAGGCACTAAGCCAAGTGGGTTGATGGCAAGATATTCGGGCGTGCGTTGTTCTTTGGCGGGTAGATTAATTTCAGTGCGCTCGAAGGGAACGCCTTTCTCTTGGAGGAAGATGGCAACCTTGAGGCAATGAGGCGAACGAGTGGAGCTGTAAAGGATCGACTTCTTCATAACTCATTTCAGAATAGGCTAGTTGATGTCAGTATAGCATGTCTATTTGGGGTAATCCGAATACTTAGGTATTGACCTAAGTATTGTTTTGCTATACACTTGTTCTATGAGTTACTTGATGAAGCAGTTGTCTGTGATGAGTTGCCTATCACAAAACCGGTTAGGCAATTGCTCTCAACACAACTCAAGACGATCAAACCAACTGAAAACAGGAGCGAGTGCAATGTCTCAATATATTCTGACCTATTTTGGTGAGCCGAAGCTGGAAACGCCGGAAGCTGGAAAGCAATATCAAGAACGCTGGATGGCATGGCAAAATGGGCTGGGGGACTCCTTTGTGGGGCTGTCGCCGATGGGTCCAGCGAAAAAGGTCGTTAGCTCGGAT
>JANQRM010000702.1 GCA_028284565.1 Anaerolineae bacterium
AAGCCCCGTGAAATCCGCGATAGTGTGACTCTAAACGTCGATAGTGAACAAGTCGGATTACTTTGGTCATCCAACCGCCCACGTCCATCACCCCCCAATCAACAGCCACAGAATGATTTTGTCGAGACAGTACAACAGAGCATGATATTGGGTGCGATTGGTGCAGGTGCGATTGCACTGATATTGGGTATCTTGCTCGCACGGAATCTCATCCGCCCCCTGCGTGAATTAACACAGGCAAGCCGTGCTGTCGCAAAGGGTGATTTATCCCAACAAGTGCCAGTACGTTCACAAGATGAATTGGGACAGCTCGCACAATCCTTCAATCAGATGAATCAACGCTTGGCGCATGCACGCGATTTACGCCGACAAATGACGGCGGATATTGCCCATGACCTACGGACTCCTCTGAGCATCATTTTGGGACATGCGGAGGGCTTAGTCGATGGTGTGTTGCCTGCGACAACAGACACCTTTGAAATCATCCAAGATGAAGCCCAACACCTGAGCCGATTGATAGCCGATTTGCGCTTATTGTCGCTCTCCGAAGCAGGAGAATTACCCCTGCACAAGCACCCCACCGAACTCGTGGAGTTATTATCCCAAGTGGCGAGTTCACACGAAACGCAAGCGAATGCCCAACAAGTCAAATTGAAGGTCGAAGTTTCCGAACCCAGTCTCAACGCGAATATCGACCAGCATCGTATTCAGCAAGTTCTCAACAATTTGGTGGTGAATGCCTTACGGTATTCGGGTGGAGATACGATTCAGCTATCTGCCAACCGTGAGGATTCGGCTGTACATCTCAAGGTGAGTGATAATGGGAAGGGCATCCCACAAGATGATTTGCCCTATGTCTTTGAACGCTTCTATCGAGCAGATAAATCGCGTCAGCGTGAGGGTAGTGGGTCTGGTTTGGGATTGGCAATTGCCAAGTCGATTGTCGAGGCACATGGTGGTGAGATTCGCGTGGAGAGCCAAGTCGGGCAAGGCACAATCTTCACGATGATGTTTCCCCCGTCGGGAACAGGTGCATAAAGGCGCGGAAGTACATTTCCATCTGTTGAATCGTTTGCTGACGGTCATCGGCGGATAGTAAGCCTAGAAAGGTCTGGATTTGTCTCATGAGACCAGCTTGCATATCCAAAAAGCGTTGTTCACCATCTTGTGTCCACACCACATCCACAGCGCGTCCGTCATCCTCAGAACGTACTCGTTTGACTAAGGGCGGGTTCATGGCTTCGAGGCGTTTGATGATACCCGTCATGGTTGCATTCGTCAGGAAGTGCTTCTCAGCAATTTCCCCGATACGGCATTGCCCATCGCGTTCATAAAGCGTTTTGAGGACATAAAATTGGGGCGGTGTGAGTCCATGTGTCGCCAGATGGGTGGCGAGTCGCTTCTCCCCTTCGATGACAATCTCGAAGAGTAAATCCCAAAATTTTTGGATGTCTTGGTCAAAGTCGGACATCTGCTTGCCAAAATGAAAGTACGCCCACGAAGCTGTGAGCGTACTGAGTGTCGGTGCTTGTGTCAAGGACAAGCGTGCTTTTTATTCACCACCGGGTTGGAGTTCAACCGTGATGGGTTCATAGTCTTCGCCTGTGAGGTCAGCATCTTCCATCGCCATTTGGAGCGATTCGAGTGCCGCCATCGCAAGGTCGGTGCGGAAGGAATCCATGGAGGGTTCTTCCATAATCACGCCACCTTCAATCGCTACGGCTACCGTTTGTTCCCAGAGGGCTTCGTCCATTACGCCGATTCCATCGGGGGAGGGCCAGATGAGTTGGTTGATTTCATTGAGTTGCCAACGTTGGTGACTTTCACCCAATGTCGAGCCATTTTCGAGGACAATATCAACACATTCGTCGAAGTTGTCACGGCAGAACATCCAGCCACGGAAGGTCGCTTTGAGGAAGCTCACGGCGATGTCTTCGTTGCCTTCTTCTGCGAGCCAATCGGCATTCACGAAGACGTGGTCTTGCAACATGGCTGTGCCAACATCGTTGAAGTCAATCACGTTCAAGTCTTCGGGCTGGTAGAGTTCGTCGGTGTCTGGATTGATTTGTTCGAGGACTTGGGCATATTCGTTGTAAATCATGGCTTGCGCGGCATCGACTTCGCCATTGAGCAAGAGGGACATATCGAAAGGTTGTTGCACGATGGTGACATCATCAGGATTTTCGGGGTCGATACCTTCGGCGCGCATCGCGGCGAAAAGTTCATGCTCATTCCCGAAGCCCCATGTGCCGATGTTCATGCCTTCA
>JANQRM010000703.1 GCA_028284565.1 Anaerolineae bacterium
GAGCAATACAATTGACCCGGACACCATACTCTGCCCAATCAATGGCAAGTGTTTTTGAGAGTTGAACAATCGCCCCTTTGCTTGCGCTATAAGCGGCGGCATGTTTTAAGCCCAAGAATGCACTCATCGAAGCGATGTTAATGATGGTGCCTTGTGACGTTTTGAGTAGTGGAAACGCCTCACGACAAACGCGAAAGACACTATGTAAGTTGACATCTATCAGCGACGAAAATTGTGCATCCGAGACTTCCTGCGAAGGAACTTTGTGATGTGCGCCTTGTGAATTCATCAAGACATCGAGTCGCCCCCATTGAGACACGACTTGTTGCATCAAGTTCTCTACATCCTCATTTTTAGTCGCATCACAAGAGACTTCAAGTGTAGTTGTCCCTAACGCCTCTAACATTTGGACAGTCTCATTGACGAGTCTTGCATCGCGCCCAGTTGCCACCACATCCGCGCCATGATTCGCAAAAGCAAGTGCGGTTGCCAACCCGATTCCACTGGTTCCCCCAATGATGAGGACTTTCTTATTTTGGAAATCAAACATAATTTTTTAAGGGAGATAACGCCGTTTCAGATAAAAAGATCGCTTCTTGCTCGGTATAAAATTCACGACATCGGGCAAGGTACTCAGCAAAGCCAGCATGTGCAAGCAGGGCTTCGCGGGCTTCTTGACGATGATTTAGGCTCTCGAATTGCCAGATGGTATAAATTTGACTTGCAATTCCACTCTCACTCGTCCACTGAGCAATCATCTTCATATAGGGAGCAATCATCGCTTGTCCCTCATCCTGCCACATTTGTAGCACCGTGCCGACACTACCTGGTTTACATGTATAGATTCGCAATTCGTATATCATGATTCCGTCCTATAAAATGCCAATTTATCCTCGTACCAATTGATGCCCATTCCAGAACGTTCTGAGGTTTTGAGACCGTTTGTGTCCCATTCAAGGTCATCTTCCCAAACTTGGTTGATGGATTCTAAGCCTGCTTCGGGGGGCATGTACTCAATCCACTGCACATTGGGAAGGGCGGAAGCTAGATTCGCATGAAGATGATGAAAGACATGACAGGCAACCGGTATATTATGCGCTGATGCCATCTGGCAAATCTCGATAAAGGCACGTACCCCACCACAAACTGTCGCATCTAAGCGGAGGATGTCGGTACCACCCTGTTTAATGAGTCGTTGGAAATGTCGCAAGCCAGTTTGCTCATCACCCACTGCAACCGGATAATCTAAGTTGTCTGTCAGTGTTGCAAGGCTAGCGAAATCATCAAAATGTGTCGGGTCTTCAAGCCATCCCATTTTGAAATCACTCCATTTCATCGCTTCATCTAACAAGTCCGCTGGATTCGTAATTTGCCAATACAAATCAATCATTAGTGGAATGTCATCAGATAGAACTTCACGACAGCTACAAAGACGTATTGTATCCTGAGCAAAATCGCCACAACTGGCTATCTTCGCGCCAGCAGGCTGATACTCCTGTATGATTTGCATTTGCTCTTGGAGTGATGCTTTGGTTTCGTCAGGTGCGGGATACCCCCAGACTAGAACTGTCGGGGTTGTCTGAGGTTCACCGCCCAAGTAGCGACTGAGGGGTACATTGTCACGTATGGCGAGTAGGTCATACAAAGCACAATCAACCAGACTCATCGCGCGCCAGAAGATGCCATTCGTTCCCATCGGGATATTCGTGCGGACTGTTTTTGCATAGAGTGTTTCATGGTTATCAATTTGCTGATTAACCCAATGTGGAGTGATGAGGCGATCAATCGTGTGAGCTATCGGTGCATTCCGTGTAAGCCCAAAGGATGTACCCGTTTGCCCATCCGAGTCGTGTATGCGGACAATGGCATATTCACGATGTGGAATCGACATCACACCCAATTGCAGAGGCTTGGGTAGGGGAACGGTAATATAAAAGGCTTCAATCTCGGTGATGATTGTCATGAGGCATCCTCTGGTGCGCCAAAGACCGTGTAACCCCCATCCACCATGATGTGTTGTCCGGTGATGTAGGCTGAGAGGTCAGAGGCAAAAAAGGCAACTGCATCGCCAACGGATTCAATTGAACCAACCGCGCCCATAGGTATCCGCTTCTGTATACGGTCTATATCAATCGCCCCTTTTTCGACATATTCCACCAGCAAAGGCGTGTTGTGATAGCCGGGACCAATCGAATTAACACGCACGCCACGTCCCGCCCACTCCACAGCAAGCGTCCGTGTGATACCGAGTACAGCCGTTTTGGCGGTGACATAGGGAATACGCCGAGGCATGGCTAAAAGTGACGCAATACTGCCTATATTGATAATAGAACCCGACTGCTCCGCCAACATCTTTTTGCCGACATCACGGCACATAAACATCATGGCGTGGACATTCACATCAAAGAGC
This sequence comes from Anaerolineae bacterium, assembly GCA_028284565.1. The sequence goes on from JANQRM010000703.1 coordinate 2,411, forward strand.
CGATGCCATTTGTCTTCGTCAATCGCTTCGGCTGGTGAGTGGTATTGAATCCCCGCATTGTTGACAAGAATATCTATTTTGCCGAAAGCATTGATTGTTGCATCAATGGCATGTTGTCTAGATTCGCTATTGGTAATGTCGCAATGCACAGCGATATGAGTTTCACCATTGAGGCTCTTGGCAGATTCTTCAGTTTTATCGACTTGCAAATCCAAAATCGCCACACGCGCGCCAAAATCTGCAAAGCGTTGGGCAATGCCGTAACCTAAACCTTGCGCGCCACCCGTGATAATCGCGGTTTTGCCAGCGAGTAACGCAAGCTCAGGCATGATACTGTCCATCTTTTTTCTGAATCTTACCTTTGCTGATGAGGTATGCTAGAGTGCCATCCAAAGCATAGATATAATTGATGTCGTCATTGTTATCCCATTGTCTGAACTTGTCATTGAGGATGTTCAACTGGTCTGCAAAGGTGCAAGATTTTTCTGCACAGGCTTCTTTGATAGCCTCAATATCGCGCTGGACTTGTGCTTTGCTATCTGCCAACAATTGCGTGAAGGCTTCACCATCCATCGGGTGCCAATGCGCGGCAAGTGCCAGCTTAACAGGAAGTTGGGATAGACGTTCAATCGTTTCCAGATAAGGTTGAATGTCTTGATGCGTCGAGGGGATTGATGGCTCACCTGTTTCCATATGGGGTGGACCATGCCCAAGTACCGCATCACTCATTAAGAGAATACCCTCATCTGCAAGCCATAGACTAATATGTCCGGGAAAATGAAGCACCTCCCATGTCCGTCCCCCGGTGGTGAGTTTATCGCCATCAGCAATCGTCTGTGTAACCTGTATCGCACCGCCACATAAACTCGCAAATGCTTCTGAGACTTCAGTGGAATAACCAATGCCTTGTTTCTGATGAGAAAACCCATAACGCTCTTGCACAATCGCCGTATGATCTTCTATCCAACGCTGATCGAGTGAGTGACAGAGTGTCTCCATATCTAGGTAGCATTCCCGAAGATTTGAGGTATTCCCAAAGTGATCGACATCTGAATGCGAGATTATCAGGCAGTTCACAGGCTTGGTGATATTTCCTTTATCAATCCATTGCACCACAGAATTCGGAATCCCTGCATCAAAAACGGTAACAGAATCGCCATCATCCAGCACATAAAAACTAACGAAGCGAATACCTAGCGATTCTTTAAAACATTGGATGCCTTCTGCTACGGTTGAGACTTGATCTTTCATCACGACACCTCCAAATTCAAATTAAGTTTTTTCAATAATATAGTGATTCAAGGTCGGGACTTAACTATCTTGCATAAGCGCAGAGCGTCCACCATCGACCAATAAGGTGGTACCCGTAATAAATTGAGCATAAGGGCTACTCAAAAAGGCACAGATACCACCGATTTCTGTAGGTGTCCCAATCTTTCCGGCTGGATGCCTCGCTTCTGTTCTTGCGCGTTCAGCCGCAGGGTCGGGGAAGGAGTTGAACCACGCATCCCCACCGGGTGTATCAATGAAGCCGGGCGCAATACCAACAGCACGGATATCCGGTCCCCATTCGATGGCTAGTGATTGTACCATCGCCACAAGACCCGCTTTCGCCACGTTATAGGGGAAGCATCCCGGTATCGTGTACCATGCATGATTAGAAGCAATAACGACAATAACAGTATTGGAAGACCCCAACAGATAGGAACGGCTGGCTCTGGCGAGTTGCCAATGGGTTGCCAGATTAATATTGAGCGCATCGTTCCATTGTTCAGAAGTTGCATCTGTCGCCCCAAAGAACGAACTTACCCCAGCATTTGAGATAACAATATCCACGCCACCCAGTTGCTCTGCCGATTGAACCACCCATGCTTGTAATGCCTCATGGTCGCGCAGATCAAGTGACTGATAACTAACTTGGCGTTGATGCGCCTCTACGGATTGGATATAGGCTTTCGCACCCTCCGATTGCTCATCGTGTAAGCCACAACCTGCAATGTCACAGCCTGCCTCAGCCATCACACCAGCAATGCCCAGCCCAATGCCACTAGATACACCGGTTAACAACGCGCGTTTTCCTGAGAGATCAATTGAAAGTGTCATTAGATATAGAATCCTTCCCTTGGTGTCACAATACCCGGATGGGCTTCCATGACTTCCTCGACTAAATCCACACCCAACCCCGGACGGTCAGACAAGATGAGATGTCCATTTTGTATATCAATGGGATGGTCAATTACTTCGTCACGCCAAGCCACATCAGTAAATATAAACTCCTGCCGAAAGAAATTAGGAATCGATGCACACACATGCGCGCTCGCCAGCGTACTCAAGGGTCCATTCGGATTATGGGGGGACACTTGGATGTTATACGTTTCGGCTAGGGTAGAAATGCGCTTCATTTCATTGGGACCCCCACAGCGCGTAATATCTGGCATGATGTAATCGACCGCCTGTTTATCGAGTAGGGGACGGAATCCCCAACGGCTGTAATGACGCTCGCCAACGCACAGCGGAATCGGGATTTGTTCATTGAGGTAACGCAATGTATCGGCGGATTCAGGTCCAGCAGGTTCTTCGTACCATGTGATATTCAAGGGTTCGAGTCTTTTCGCCATTCGAATGGCTGTGGGCATACTCAATAGCGCATGTGTTTCTATCATCAACTGAATGTCATAACCGACTGCATCCCGAACGGCTTTCACAATGTCATATGCGAGCTGTTCTTGTTCACTGGTCAGCGTTAGATTGCTACTGAGGTCATCGCCAAAGAGGTAACTTGTATGAGCAAAGGGATCGAACTTGAGTCCAGTGAATCCTTCTGCAACAACTGCTTTCGCTTGTTCGGCATAATCATCTGGGTTATGGCCACCTTTGATGAACCAGTAATTTGCATAGAGTGATATCTCTGTACGAAAGGCACCTCCCAGCAACTCATAACAGGGGATACTTAGCATCTTCGCTTTAAGGTCAAGCAACGCCATATCAATCCCCGATATCGCACACATCATCGTCCCAGTCGGTCCTTGCCAGTTGAAATCTCGATAGAGCTTTGTCCACAGATAGTCGATTCGGCACGGGTCTTCGCCAATGATATGTTGCCCAAGGTGTTGCGCCGCATGATACACTAGCGGACTACCGGGCCAATTGGTTGCTTCACCGACTCCCGTCAGCCCCGTGTCAGTAGTGATACGTAGTAAGGTCCAATTGTATTTGATGCCCTCAACCATCCAGACATCAATTGCTTCAATTCGCATCAGTCTTTATCCCCATATAGCGCAATTAAGGCTTCATCAAAGTGAGCTTCCATGGCTTGTTGTGCCAAATCAGAATCCTGTTGACTCATCGCTTCGACAATCGCTTCATGCCGAGTCTGCACTTGCTGATAAGTTTCCTCTGTAAACCGATGCTTCATCCCTTGCAAAATATTGTCATATATGACATCACGAATGGATTCAATGAGATAAAAGAGCATCGGATTGCCCGACATATCCGCAATATTGAGATGAAATTGCACATCCAGCGAGGCATACTTTTTATGGTCGCTAAGGGATTCCTTCATATCCATCAGAAGCTGTTGTTGGGTTTTAATGTCATCTTCGGTACAGTTGCTTGCCGCTAACCGCACGCTTTGAATCTCCAACCCCCGCCGAACTTCGATTAAATCTCGAAAGGTTGCCGACTTAAACGCAATCGCACGAGTAAAGAACTTACGTAACAGCAGACTAGAAACAGGACGAATCGTCGCGCTCTTGCCGGTGATGATTTCAATCAAGCCTTCGCCTTGAAGCGTTTTGAGTGCTTCACGGATAATCGGGCGACTGACTCCAAACTCCTCTGCCAGTTGATTTTCAGAAGGCAGACTGTCACCGGGGGTCAAGTCTTGTTCGTCAATAAACGCAAGCAATCCATCGATAACTTGGTTGGCTAGGGTGTCACGCTGGACTTTTTTAATCATGATTCTTCGCTTTGTAATAAAGAGTCAAAGGTTAAATGGCGAATCTCGAAAGACATTAGAGTAACCTGTAAATCGAATCATCAATAAAATTCGATTCGTGAGACAGCATTCTTGTTGTCCGAAGATTTCATTTTATATGTTAACGAGACTCTGCACTAACACCTAACCCTTAAATTTACATAATCTTGTATGTCTTGAAGGCTTCCACTGCACTCATGCCATTTTCAATCGCTTGACGGACAATCTTCTCCCCCCGCGCTTTTTCAAGGGCTTTAGTAAAGACTTCCTCTACAGCATCACTTGGAATCACACACACGCCATCAATATCCCCAAAGAGGATGTCATCCGTCTGAATCGTTGTGCCGTCCATTTTGATAGGGACACGGAAATCCAACACCTTTCCTCGTGGGGCTTGGTCTTGGGCATAAGCCCCATAAGAAAACACCGGAAAACCCAATTTAAGAACCGCGCGTGTATCCCGTGAATAACCATTCACAATTGCGCCCAAGGCACCTAGCTTCATCGCACGCACGCTCATCAATTCACCCCAAAGCGCATAGGATGGGGATCCCCCCGAACAAACATAAATTTCGTTGGGCTTTAAATCATCAAGAGCTTCCAGCATCATCCCAAAAGGTTTTGATGTGAGCGATATGGCATTGCTGGCGACAGCGTCATAAACATCCGCTTCTAAGACCGTCATCGCCCGACCAATCACCACCATATCCTCTCGCAACGGACGGATTTGTGGCGGGAGAAATTGCTGTCGCAACCCCAACTGATCCATGATGTCCCCAACAACCGCCGTAAATAATTCAACTTTGGCTAAATCAAATAATTCAACATCACTTTGCCATAATGCCATGCCATCCAACCTAACCATAACTTGTATATCCAACGAATATACAGTAGACTTGTCAATATGTAAAGTTGTCTGATAGGTTGACAGCTAAATACACATAAGAATGGCGCAGGTTGAATATTTGCACATCTAGCGCATGAACTTGCACATTCTTGGTTGAAATGAGCAACAAATCGCTTGTTTTGCACATCTGCGCTGTCTATAGTCATCTCAACAGGTGGTCTGTTTGATGACAGCTTCGTGACTCAAGCCCAACAAGAATCAAGTGTTTCTAGGAGGTGAGCAACAATCAAGTGAAATCGAAAGCAGTATCAACAGTTCGCAAGAATGGTTTATCAATTTAAAGGAGACTCTTAGAACCATGAATAAAAAACTATTTTCTTTACTTCTGCTCCTTGTCTTCTCTCTATCACTATTTGGGAGTGGACTCACCGCACAAGAACCCCCGTTACTCGTCGCCATTAACAAGAGTGCCGACCAACAATATTTCATTGATCTTCAAGATTCTTTTACACAAACCGCTGAGGCACTTGGCGCAACAGCCCGCACTTTCGATGCCCGCCTAGACCCCAATCTTGGGATTAGCTTGGTAGAAGACGCGATTTCCGCAGGTGCAGTCGGTATTGCCATTACCGTACCCGACCAAACGATTGGACCCGCCATTGCTCAGTTAGCGGCAGATGCAGGCGTTGTCCTGATTGCGACAGATGATGGTATTCAAGATGCCGACGGCAACCCCATTCCCTTCGTCGGGTTCAATGGCACAGACATGGGGACAAAAGTGGGTGAAGCGGCGGCACAATTGCTGACCGAAAGTGGTTGGTTAGACGATGGAAGCCTGAAAGTGGGCGTGCTGTCTGTCGAAGTACAAACACTCTCCGTCTGTAATGACCGTACTGATGCTGAAAAAGCTGCGATGCTTGATGTAGGCGTACCCGAAGAAAACATTTTCGCAGTCCCCTACACAGGTGAAACGCTCTCCGCGCAAGACGCGGCAGGTCCCATCATCACCGCCAATCCCGATGTCACCAATTGGATTGTCTTCGGTTGTAATGACGAAGGTGCTTTGGGGACATTGAACGCACTGGCGACAGCCGGTATCAGCAAT
>JANQRM010000002.1 GCA_028284565.1 Anaerolineae bacterium
GTTCGTTCTGGGATGAAGCTGTCACCCAAGCACGCGCGGAGATTTTCCGTTCGGGTTTACGAGACGATATTCACTATCAAGAAGTCGATGCCCATGTCAATGATGAAACCTTCGCCGATATGGTGCTAGATGAATTACGAGAACTATTAGCTTAGACATCAATACACACGATCATTGTCAACACACTATAGGGGAGTAATTGTATGCCACGAAAAACCAAAGACCTTGATTTTCCCTCCTTTTGTTTGGGGGATTTGAGCTATGTGCATATCCAAGAGTATCTGCAACACTCAGATACCATCTTGATACCCCATGCCAGTTTGGAGCAACATGGTCCCCATCTGCCCCTGTATACGGATACGATTACGGCGACGGAGGTGGCATCCCGCGCAGGCGAAACAGCTGGGATTATCTACACACCAACCCTCTGGCTGGGGTATTCACCTCAACATATGCGTGAACCGGGCTGGGGCGCAGGCACGATTACACTTCGCTCGAACACCCTCTTGAATGTTCTTTATGACATCGGGCGCAGTGTCATTCACCATGGCTTTAACCGTCTGATTTTTGTCAACGGACACGGCTCGAATATCAAAGTCATCGACCCTGTATTACGTCGCTTACGCTATGAAACAGGCGCACTCATCGGCTTCTATAAACCATATGCCGAGCGATACATTGGGATGCTGGATGATGTCCTTGAAGGAACGAAAGAACAAACACCCGGTTGGCATGCTGGCGAACTCGAAACCGCACAGGTCTTAGCCCATAATCCCGACTTGGTTCGGATGGATCGGGCGTCCAATGACAAAGCCCATGCCCCGAAATGGTTGGGGCCCGCGTGGGAAAAGAAAGATGGGATGCCCGATGCCGAATTTAAGGGCTATCAATACTTCAACTTCCCTTTCGACCATCAAGAGTTCACCGACTCTGGCGTGATGGGTGTACCTCAAATGGGAACCGCCGAAAAAGGCGAAACGGCTTTTTCTCGCTTTGGCAAATATCTGATTGATGCCGTCGAAGAATTAGAAAAGGTCGAAGTCAATGTGCATCATCGGGATTTCACACTAGATAAGGCATGGCAACCCTCATGACATATGAACTCGCCTCAAAATTAGCCAACATTGTTGGAGCAGAACACGTCATCCCACAAGACATCGCCCAACAAGATTATGCTCATGACCAATATTGGTATGCTATCGCCGCCGCCGATGCTGGACAACCCCTGAGTCGTCCTGATATTGCCGTAAAGCCTGAAACGACACAACAAGTTGCAGACATTGTGAAGCTCGCTAACGAACTCGACATTCCGATTACTCCATGGGGCGGTGGAAGTGGTGTTCAAGGAGCCGCCAACGCCGATGAAGGTGGCATCGTGATGGACTTGCGACGAATGAATGCCGTGCGGTCTGTCGATGAACAGTCGCTGATTTGCACAGTAGAAGCGGGCAAGAACGTTAAAGAGTTGGAAGATGAACTTAATCAACGTGGGCTTGCGTTTACGCACTACCCCGCCTCAGCAGAATGGGCAACCATCGGGGGCTGTATCGCGGCGCGCGGGTCGGGCGTACTCTCCACCAAATATGGCAAAATCGAAGAGCATGTCCTCAGTGTAGAATTCGTTACACCCACAGGCGATATTGTGCAAACGCCGAGCGTTCCCCGTCATGCCGCGGGACCCGAAATCACGCAATTGCATGTCGGTGCAGAGGGGGTCTTCGGTATCGTCACCGCCGCAACCGTCAAACTTCATTACGTCCCCAAAGCACAGGTGTATGTGGTCTATGCCTTCGACAACCTCAAAAATGGGATTGAGGCAGGTCGCCGAATTATGATTACTGGATTGAAACCGCCGGTTATTCGACTTTACGATGTGCATGGGGCATCCACTAGTTTAGCCCGTGCAGTTGAAACCGAACTCAACAGTCCAACGATAGTTATGATGTTTGATGGGGAATATCCCGAACTCGTGAACTTAGAAGCCCAAATCGCCGCCAACATCTGCCGAGAGCAAAATGGTACCGAACTCGATTCGGTAATCGGGGATACATGGTGGAATCGCCGCTATGCTTTCTATCATCCCCCCTTCTCCCCGGAACTCCCAAGCATCTGGGGAACAGTGGATGTCGTCTCTGATTATGATTGCCTCGAAGCGGTCTATGATGCCACCACCCAAGCCATGCGGAATGCTGTACCAGAGGGTATCGAAATGCGCCTCAACACACACTTTTCGCATTGGTACGAATGGGGGTCGATGATTTATGCACGGATGAAAATCCCCGCCGGACCCGATAATCTCGACGAAGCCAAAGCCCTGCACGACAGAATCTTTTATGCCGGAGTCGAAGCGGCGATGTCCGCTGGTGCAGTGATGAACGACCATCATGGCGTGGGCTTACGACTCGCCCCCTATATGAAAACACAATACGGTGCAGGCATGACCATGCTCGAACAAATCAAGAGTGGACTCGACCCGAAGAATATTTTATGTCCGGGCAAGTTAGGCTTGCCATCTCGATAAGGAGAACAACTCATGCAAACGATTGGGCGTTGCCATGTGACAACAAAGAAAGATGTGGACAAACTCGAATTCGATTGGGGCATTATCCACATGCTGGCATACGAAGGCGCAACAGGCGGGAAAACCTTTAGTTTTGGTGTGGTCGAACTGCAACCGGGCAAAGGGCATATTCGGCACAATCATCCCACCGCCGATGAGGTGATTTACGTCGTGTCCGGTGAAGCGGACCAAATGCTTGATGATGAAGAACCGATTCGCATCCAAGCGGGTGATTGCATCTGGATTCCCAGAGGTATTTACCACTCGACAATCAATCGTAGTACCGAACCAATTCAGTTGATTGTCGTTTATTCACCCGCCGGAGCCGAACAAGCCCTATGGGAAGACCCGAATGTAAAGATCACCCCACCAACTGAAGGATAAAACTTGAGTATTCTGGATACCTTCAAATTGGATGGCAGTGTTGCACTCGTCACAGGCTGTCGACGTGGGATTGGCTTTGCGATGACGGTGGCACTCGCAGAAGCAGGCGCAGACATCATCGGTGTGAGCCAATCGCTAGAATCATCGGGTAGTGAGATTGAACAAGCCGTTCTTGCTACAGGACGCCAGTTTTACCCTTTCGCCTGTGACTTTGCCAATCGGGAAGCCGTCTATGAGTTTATTGCATCCGTCAAAGCCAACCATCAAGTCGATATTCTCGTCAACAATGCGGGAACGGTCATTCGGAATCCGATAGTGGAATATACGGACGACGATTGGGATACGGTAATCGAAGTCAATCTCAATGCGCAATTTATTCTCAGCCGTGAATTTGGACGCGATATGGTAGAACGAAGTAAAGGCAAGATTATCTTCACGGCTTCACTCCTTACCTTTCAAGGAGGCTTCACCGTGCCATCTTATACAGCCAGCAAAGGCGGAATCGGTCAATTGACAAAAGCTCTCGCTAACGAATGGGCAAAGCACAATGTCCAAGTTAATGCGATAGCACCGGGCTATATCGAGACCGACCTCAACACAGCACTCATCAATGACCCAATTCGTAGTCGGCAAATTTTGGAGCGTATCCCGGCTGGACGTTGGGGACAACCCAAAGATTTTGCAGGACCTGTGGTATTCTTGGCTTCATCTGCATCGGACTATATCAATGGTGAGATACTCACAGTTGATGGCGGATGGATGGGGCGTTAATTACAATAATTTGTAACTATTACATGAAAGGACGTTAATTATGGGCAGACCAGTCACGCTATTTACAGGACAATGGGCAGATTTACCCTTAGAAACACTCGCAGAAAAAGCGAAGGGCTTCGGCTATGATGGATTGGAATTGGCGTGTTGGGGCGATCACTTTGAGGTCGATAAAGCCCTCGAAGACGACAGCTACATCCAATCCCGTCATGATATCCTCGAAAAACATGGCTTGAAATGCTATGCCATCAGCACCCATCTAGTGGGGCAATGTGTGGCAGATGCCCTGATTGATGATCGCCATCGAGAAATTCTCTCAGACAAATTATGGGGAGATGGTGACCCCGAAGGTGTGCGT
>JANQRM010000013.1 GCA_028284565.1 Anaerolineae bacterium
GCCAAGTGGTAAGGCAGAGGTTTGCAAAACCTTTATTCGCGGGTTCGAATCCCGCCGACGCCTTGTGAAAGCACCTACATCAACGTGTAGGTGTTTTTGGTTGGAACATAGAATATGATTATAATATCATCATGAATAAACAAATCAAACCACCTTCAGCATCCAAACAGATTCCTAATTTAAAAATTATCAGAGATCGTGTGCTACAACCACTGACTAATTATACCTTGCCAAGTGTATGTCCGGCTTGTGCCAGAGATACCTATCGCCTTGCGTGTAAAGTCCGTTGCTCAAAATGTGGCTTAATGTGGGATTGTAGCGAGCTATGAATTTACTTCTTCTAATGCAATAGCTAAAATCTCTTATCTGATTCTCTATTTCTCAAAGGTTGAATCACTCATAACCTGTTACACTATCTAAGGCTGTTGTGGTAGGATATTGTTTACAAGTTAGAGGATACAAGAACATCGATGGACAAACTCTTTCGCTCCATCAAATGGGAAGACCGCATTTACTTCGGATTACGCTGGTTGACTCTGATTGGCATTTCGATACTCATCGTCATCATCCGTGATGATGTAAATGTGGTTGTCCAGCAACTTATTACACCGATTACGATTGGTACGGTGGCGACTCTTATTTTTGGTTTTAGCCTACTCAACAAGTCCACCTATTCTGCTTCACCCTATCTGGCTCTGGTCGCGGATTGGATCACAGCAGGCGTATTTATTCGCTTAATTGAAGATCAACCTTTGTTGACAGTCACTGTGGGCATCTTGATTGTGATTCCGAGTGCTTTACGTTGGCATCTCAATCTGGTGATTGTCGAGGTGATTGGTGTGATTGCGAGTGGCGCATTGGCACTTATTTCGCTCTATAATTCGCAATGGTTACAAGATAACCTCATCGCTTATATCCCCATCATCACCTTAATCGGTTTAACAGGCTTGGTCTCCGCAATTTGGCTCTACGTCTATCGCAACTATGCGGTGGTTGAACGTCGAAAAGTAAATCAGGCTCTTGATGAAAAGAACAATCTGATTCATGCCTTACAAAAACGTGCTGAAGCCGTTTCTGAGATGTCTGCCACATTGAATTCAACGTTGCGCTATGAACGAGTATTGGACAATGCGCTGAGCATCGGGCGATTAAGTATCCGTGAGGATATGAAGCAACGTATTGTCAGTGTGGTGTTGCTTTATACCTATGAAAACGAAATGGAAATCGTGAATTCACGTGGGCTAGCATTGCAAGATGAACGCCGAATAGTGAAAAATCCGAAGGGAATCATTGGCAAAGCCTTGCAATCTGCAACGCCAATGATTGGCGGACGGGGTGAAGAAGACCCTGAATTAAAATACTTTAACTCTTTTAAAAGTACGGAATCCATTTTGTGTATCCCGCTTCGTGCTGGCTTCGATAATTATGGTGCGCTGATTTATGGGAGCGATGCCCCCAATGCCTTTGGAGAAGAGCATATTCATTCACTAAAGACAATTGGAACTCAAGCAACAATCGCCCTACAAAACTCGGTTCTCTATCGAAACTTGCTCGAAGAGCGTGAGCGTTTTATTGAGTTAGAAGAAGATGCGCGTAAAGAATTAGTGCGTGACTTGCATGATGTTCCGACGCAAACGATTTCGGCTGTTGCCATGCGCTTAGGGGTTATTCCACGCATGATGGAACGAGATTCCCAAGATAAAATTGTCGAAGAAGTGGAGATGATTCGAGAAATGGCGTTACGCGCGACCGAGGAGATACGACATGTCCTCTTCCAATTGCGCCCGTTGATTTTGGAATCAAAAGGCTTAACTGCCGCCTTGATGCAACTGAAAGAAAAGATGCAAATGACCTACAAACAGCCAGTCAGCATTCAAGTGGAAAGGGGAGCTGAACGCTATTTGGATGTTGCACAGCAAGGCACCCTATTTTACTTGATCGAAGAAGCGGTTAACAATTCGCGCAAATATGCTCAAGCCGATGTCATCCGCGTGACAGTACAAATTGAGGGCGATATGATTGCTGTGCGTGTGACAGATAATGGTCGCGGTTTTGATGCGAAGTCGGTTAATGAAAATTATGAAATGCGTGGTAGTTTCGGGATGGTTAATATGCGAGAACGCGCCGAACTCCTTGATGGAATCTTAACCTTGAAAAGCACTCCCGGCAAAGGTACGCAAGTTACGGTGATGATTCCCGTGACAATTAAGACCAAATCACGGCGGGATACGAGCGATACGCATTCTTCAATCCCACGTACCAAGTTAGCGATGGCGGCGATGGAAAAAACAGGTGACATCGTTCCTCAATAATGCTCACGGACACTATGTATGACACAAAGGGATATATCGGCATTGCGA
>JANQRM010000027.1 GCA_028284565.1 Anaerolineae bacterium
ATTCCTTATCTTGCAGATACCCGCTATGCGGAAGGCGCGGCGGCATATGGCATCATCATTTCAGCATTCGGTGGAGGTTCACTTCTTGGGACGATTCTAGCTGGCGTACTGCCTCGTTTACGAAATGAACGACTTGGTTTATTACTCGGTGTCATATGGAGTGGCTTAGGCATTGCGGTCATTGGCTTTGGGTTAGCACAGTCAACCATCCTCGCCACCATCATCGCTGGTGCAATGGGTATAGCCAATGGATATGTGACAATTCTCTTCATTACGTGGCTACAAAGCCGGAGTTCGGAGCATATGTTGGGGCGAGTTATGAGCATGATGATCTTTGCATCGCTTGGACTATCGCCGATTGCCTTCGCACTAACCGGGGCATTGATCGAAATCAACACCATTGGCTTGTTCGTCGTCTCCGGTAGCCTAATGACTTTCCTTGTCCTTTTGTCGATGCTGAATCCCGCATTGCGAACAATGGGAGAACATCAACCAAGACGCTAATTCACAACCAAGATGAGATTGAGTTATCTCTCAATCTCATCTTTTCTTTAGTCCATCTATGACAAATACCAACCCACTGCTTGCAAAAGCAGCATTACAATCATCGCAATCACGGTCGGATGCGGAGATTGAATGCGTGTGTATCGTGAATAACCCCAAACCAACAAAGGCAGAACAACTAGGTTCGCCATGGCAACTTCAATCGGGAGTCGATTGCCCAACAACGCAAGGGTGAGAAGTATCGACAAAATCACCGACATTCCATAGAGCCTGCGTAACTGAGCCTCTTCCCATTGCGTGGCTAAGGTATACTTTCCCACCGCGTTATCTGCATCTTTGTCAGCAAAAGTCGTCGCCAACAGATTCACAAAAACGACTAATGTGAATGGAATAAATGCTAAGATGACACCAAAATCCAACATGCCTGATTGAACAACATAACCATAAATGGGTAAGAATAATCCTCCAAGTACGGCATTATCGACCTCACCCCACCCGCGCCAAGCAAACTTTAGCGGTGGTAAGGAGTACATCCAGCCTAAAAATATCCCAACGACCAATATCCCAAAGGTTAGAAAATTTATTGAGCCTAGACTTAAGCCATAAATTGCCAGCACGAGGCACACGGTCAGCGTAATCCACATCGCTCGATAAGCCGTATTTTGCGTCGCCCAGCCCATTGGAATCGCACCGCTTCCACCAGAGAACAACGTCCGCTGTGTCTGCTTGTCTGTCTCAACATCTGCGTATTCATTACTATAGTGAATCGACATCCCGCCGAATATCAATACCACCAAACTCCAAACCAACGAATCGAACTGAATCGTTAGCCCTTGCCTCTCCGCAACCAATCCTCCTGTGATGTACAGAATGACAAAGGCAACCAATTGTGAAAGGCGTGACATAATAATCAGTCCAAGAAATGTCTTTAGCAGGGAGCTTATTCTCAACATTAAATGACTTCCAAGTTACGGCTCATCATTTTCTCACCACCCAAATTTATACTATTACCAGCCATTCTATAAAGGAGACATTACTTATGAAACGCTTACCAATACGCGACGGTCAAGAATCCGTTTGGGATTATCCACGTCCACCACGAGTCGAAAAGTCCAATCAACACATCCAAGTCATTTTCAATGGAATCTTGCTTGTAGACACACATTCAGCCTACCGCATTCTCGAAACAAGCCATCCGCCGAGTTATTATCTACCCCAAGGTGATATTCAGATGCAATATCTGACCCCAACCAACAAGCGAACCATCTGTGAATTCAAAGGGCAAGCAAGCTACTGGACACTCGAAATCAACGAGAAAGCGGCTCCCAACGTCGCATGGAGCTACCCTAATCCCTTCGATAGCTACGATCAAATCAGAGACTACCTCGCGTTTTATCCCTCCAAAATGGATCAATGTACAGTGGATGGAGAAATTGTCATCTCTCAGGCAGGGGATTTTTATGGTGGCTGGATCACCTCAAATATTGTGGGTCCCTTCAAAGGTGGAGCTGGAACATGGGGCTGGTAAGGCGCGGGTCATAAGGAATCATTAAAGTTTCATCGATTCCAAGGGGAATCTAGCAAAAAGTTGAACGTGACACAAATTTTGTGTTATACTGGGTGGCAACTGCGGAGAAGGAAACGACCGCCTTTGATGTAGATGTTACTTTAACATGAAGTTCTCTATATAAAACGAAAGTGTCTGTAGTACACCCCGTTCGTAGACTACAGACACTCCGCAAAAGGCGATAGATACGCTCCGACCAAGAAGATATCTACCGAAAGGATTTGATGTGTACGATTACAAGTTGAACCGTACTAACAACATTATACCCCATAATTCCCAAAATGTACAAGTGAATTTGTCAAAAAAGGCAGGTCAATTTGCAAATTCATATGTAATTGGGAATCCAGAACAACAAAATCTAACCAAAATCCAACGTGAAAGTTTGAATTTGTACGATTTGGGACTCAATGTTTTCCCCCAGCCCTTTGGACGGAAAAGTGGGCTTCCATGGCGACAACTTCAGTATACACGTTTGCATCGGACTCACAAAGATTATGGCTTGATGATGCTCTTTGCCGGGCAGTGCAATATTGCAGTGATGTGTGGACGCACCAGCAACAATCTATTCGTGATTGACTGCGAAACGCCAACCAGCTTCGATTTTCAATTAGAACAACTTCGCCGACGGGATATCCCTCTATGGACAGTAGCGACCAAACGGGGTGGTCATATCTATCTGTTCTCATCCAAAGGTGAAGTCCAAAATATTTCGACAGATAAATTAGGTGATGTGGAAATACGCGGTTGTCGAAGCTATGTACTTGCCCCACCCTCCTTACATCCAAGTGGTGAGCAATATCAATGGCAACACCAACAAGGGCACTGTCCACCATCAGTTGATCCACAAATCATTGACTGGCTCATTGATAATAAAGGTCAGGCAATCCAACTCGAATCCGATACAACAAGCATGACCAAAGCCTATAGCAAGCCTATCTCACTAAAATATGAGTCCCCCTGCAAACTCGCCAAAGATACCAAAGACTTTATTCAATCTGGTAGTCGTGTTGACGAAGGCTCTCGAAATCATCGTCTCTTCAAAGCCGCCTGTGATCTCAATGGCAATGGATATTCGATAACCGAAACAAAACAACTTCTCATTTACCCTGCCATACAAAGTGGTCTATCCAAACATGAGACCTATAAGACAATCAACAGTGCCTACAGTCAAAGTCGTCAACCCACCATTCCATCATCCCAAAAAGACGAAGAAAAACCTCAGTGGGTTTATGCCAATGAATACGCACATACCATTAAATGGGAAGGACGCACTGCTGTGAATCAACGTCTCCTATTTCAAGCATTTGTCACTCGTTCCAAACTCAGTAGTAGTGACGATGGCTTATTTCGCGCAAGTATTCGTGAACTGGCTGTCCTTGCTCGTATGAGTAATGGCACAGTTCAACGACTGATACCCAAACTGATTGACAAGCAACTCATTGAAAAAAGCACTAGCGATAAAGCTAGTGGAGCTACAGTTTGGCGATTCACGAAGTTATCTGTCCAAAAAAGAATAGAGTCTGAAACAGACACACTAAAAGAATCCCCCCTATGGAAGATGCATAGTGTATCGATTTTAAACTTACCGGATGCAATTGAACGTGGCGCATTAGGGTTTAATGGTGTCTTGGTTTATAAAGCGATGTTGAAGTTATCACATGGAATTTTTGCTAAGGCATTAACGGAAAAACTGGAGTTGACTCTGCATCAAGTCAAGTATGCGATGAAGAAGTTGAAGGAATATGGATTAATTATGAGGGGGAGTGAAGGTTGGGTTGCGATACCCAAGACGGATGAAGAGCTGGACAAACAAGTGGCTGAGTATGTGGATATTGTTGGTAAGCGAGAACGACGGATTGAGCGTTTTAAGGAGCAACGTCAGATTTTTGTCGGTAGAAAACTCTATTTCGCACGTTTATATCAAGGTGGGATGCTTTTCCAACAGGCGATACGGGAGTTTCTTATGATACGGGATCAATGTGTCTCGCGTTTGTCTGTGTTTGCCCAACGTTTAGATACAGTACGTAACAATTGCAAAACGTTTCGGGATTTTTTGTTGGCTATTCGCTCACTTTTGAAACGTTTGGAAATCGAAAGTTGGAATGAAGTGCAATTTTACTTCCGATTTTTCCGACGATTCTGGGTTACTAAGGCGAATCAGGCGATTTTTAGCTGAATTTTGTCATCAAAACTGGGGTTTCAAGGTGTAACTTTACTTTTTTCTTTGGGATTCAGTGAGGATTAGGGTTGTTACACCATTGTAATCCAAAAACTAAGAGAAAGTAATTATAATAATGGAAAGGCGTGTAGATAGTATCCATTTTGTGGAAGATATTTATGTGGGGTAAGGTGTTTTGTCAAAATCAAATTCGATTTATCTTGGTTACCATTCGATAGAAGCCGAGTTTGTAGTTCGGCTAGCAACAGAATTACGAAATGCAGGCTTTCCCGTTTGGCTTGATCGACTCGACCTCAATGAGACTGAAGATTGGTATACAGCTTTACAAAAAGCGATTCATCAATCCTCGGCTGTTCTCACAATTCTATCGCCCGATTATATGTCGTCCCAGTTCGGACAATATGAACTAAAGTATGCATACGATAATGGACGCAAGATTCTCCCCGTGTTATACCGTGTTGTCAACGCGGCACAATGGAATCCAGCTGTCGATTACAGAAATAACATCGACTTTACCGAAAGTCAAGATGAGACAAGCTATAAAGAGAGCTTTGCAAAACTCTGTGACTTGATCAAAACCTCACTCCCAAATTTGAAAGTAACCCCGGTTGATCCAGAACGACAACAACTGAACAACTTGCTCTGTGAGATCGAAATTCACAAGGCTTCCCTAGAATATGTCGATATCTCCTATCAGAGCCAAAGTAAACGCACCAAAACAACCGTGATGCGTCCTCGCCCGCGCATTCAGAGTGCATGGGGCTTAGAAGGTCGCTTTCGCATCTTGAATGATGAGTCGAAAGAAGTCACCAATATTTACAATGCGGTGAATACGTATTCGCGCTTGATATTAGTTGGAGATACCGGCTCAGGCAAATCCACTGTCATTCGTCGGCTGATTCAAGATGCAATCCAGTTGTTAAGGCAAAGTCGCCAAGATGAGGCATTTCCTTTTTTAGTTGATGCAACACAGTGGCGCGATGGTCAAACCTTCGAGGAGTTTCTACTGGAAACATGGCAATATGCAACAAACCCAATAGATATGCTTCAATTAGGGCGTGTGACGCTCTATATGGATAATGTCGAGGCAGTTGCAGACAAGCCGGAAAAAATAAAAACCTTGAAATCGTGGCTTCATGGAAATCAACAACCACGGAATTTGATCCTCGCCTGTGATTCCCAATTTTATGACAAACTAGAATTAGGCTTATCGACGGTATTAGTAGAAAAAATTGAACCATCGGCAATAGATGGTTTTGTCAATCAAGTCTTAGGGAAAGAATTAAGCGGTCATTTTTGGGGACGGCTCTATCCATTCCCTGAACAACCTTCACCCTATGAATGGACAATTCAAACGCCCCTTCTGCTTCAAATGTTGGTCTATGTGTATCAGCATTCGCCCTCTGCCGATTTGCCGACGAGTATCGGTGGACTCTTACATCGGGTGCTAGAATTACGCTGGCAACGCGAGCAGATATTAGATAATCCTGATTGGTTCCCTATTGAGGATATTGCACTACCCTTAAGCCAACTGGCTTATGAAATGGTCGACGCAGGTCGGCAAAACCTGTTGAGTAAAGAACGAGTACAGTCGATCTTGACGAATCACCGACTCGTGAATGCCTTGGTCAGTGCCAAGATTTTATGGAAGTCGCCAAAAGGTCAAGTTGGCTTTGTCCATAAGATGTTTGTCCACTACTTCGCTGGGCTGTACCTGCAACGCGAAGGCTATAATCATGCTCTGCAACGTCCTGATTTTGATGAAGATGGCACACTGAAACCGCTAATCTGGGATGATACAATTCCAATCTTGTCGGGTATTGTCGATGACCCTAACACCTTTGTGCGCTCGATAGCTGATGTCAATGCTTACCTTGCAGTTCGTTGCATCGAAGCAGGCAATCACATATCAGAAGACTCGCAACGTATGGTGCTTAATCGTTTGATTTACTTTGCCAGTGTCGAAGAGGTGAAAGCCCGTGCATCCACACTCCAGACACTGTATCGCATTGGCAGTGGGAAAGTCACACAACTGTTCTTAGAGGCTATGCGTGAAGGGGAATGGCACATTCGCAAGGCAACAGCAACACTCTTCGAATCGATGACTACATCCCTGTCTCGTGAGCTACGACAAACCCTACGAAATTGGGGCTGGCATGAGGACCATCGAGTCGTATCTGCTCTACGACAAATTGGAGATGAAGCAACCAGCGCGTTGTTGAAATTGCTCAAAGATGAAGACTGGGCAAAACGGCGTGGCGCGGCATTGGCACTGGGGATAATTGGCGATTCTGCTGCAGTACCAGATTTAGTACAAGTACTACGTGACGACTCACACCTCGTCCGCATGACTGCCACCCAAGCACTCGGTCGATTGCAGGATGTCGAAGCCCTCCCCTATTTATTAAAACGACTACATGACGATCAAGTCGCGGTACAAGACATGGCTGGGCTTGCCCTCATCAACTTTGGGACATCCAGCTTGCCCGGTTTATTAGGGGAATTGAAGCGCACCAATGAACTTGATCAATACACCTTTTTAATCGATACCATTGGCAAGATTGACCCCAAAGCCCACATTCCAATTTTAATTGAACGATTGTCGGCTAAAGCATTACCGATTCAGCATAAATCCATCGAAACATTGGGCGAACTAAAATCGGAAGAGGCAGTCAAGGCGATTGCTAAATATGTGAAAGATACCCAGACTATTCCCGGCACAGAGCAATCATTAGGGCAAATTGCGCGACAAGCATTGGTGAACATCGGCACAGAGGAGGCACAGATGGTTCTGAACCAGTTATCCAATGGGAAAAAACCAAAAAAGAAGCCAACCAAAAAATCCTCGGGGGGGTCAGCAAGCGACGCCAAACGTCGGGCGGCTCAATCCATAAGAGCAACCAAACAACCGGAGTCGAACTTATCAAAAGCGATCCAGCTTTTACAAAACGAAAATGTCGGGACACGTCGCAACGCAATCAAACAATTGGCACAATTTACCGATGACCAAAAAGCCCGCCACCATATCCTAAAACACCTCACCTCGGATACTGTACCCGCTGTCCGTTGGGAAGCAGTCAAGGCACTCGAAAATTTTGATGGCGAAGCAGTAGTTAAAGGGTTATCCAAAGCCTTCAACGACTCCACCGTCATGGTATCCCGTGATGCTGGTTTAATGTTAGCCAAGAAAGGTGAACAAGCACTCCCGATTTTGCTGAAAGGTCTCGCAGATCGTTATCCAGAGCGGCGAATGTTTGCAGTCGAAGCCTTGCGTGTCCTAAAACATCCCGATGCCGTTCCAAAACTGATTGATGCCTTATTCGATACAGCAATTGTCGAAGACGAACCCATCGCACGAGTTGCAGCCAAAGCACTCCACGAGATTAACACGCCCGAAGCACGCCAAGCCCTTGCAGAACATTGGCATGAACCTTTAGAAGGTACAGTAGATGCCAATGACGAAGACAAGAATCCCAAACTACAGAAAATCAATCACTGGTTAGAGCAGATCACGGGGGATAATGATTTCCAAACGCGCCGTCTCGCCGCCAAACGCCTCCAAAAATTCGCATGGAAGACGCATGAAGACCCCGTTGATTTAGCTGTACAAACGCGCCTACTGGATTCACTAAAAGGCAAACTAGATCGGCAAGCGAAAGTGGCGATTATCGAAGCCTTAGGCTGGCTAGGCAATGAAAAAGTAACCACCGATTTAATGCCCTATCTGAATGATAAACGCTGGAACGTGCGTCTATTGACCTTGCAAGTCCTTGCTCGTCATGCAGAGAAAAACTTGCTGGCAATCTTTTTAGAGCGATTGAAAGATGATCCCCATGCCAATGTTCGTGCAGGTATGGCGGATTTGTTGGCAGAGATGGATAGCGAAAAGCAAATTGTCGATGCTCTCTTAGATGCTCTCCGAGATTCATCCTTGGAAGTACAATATGCCTCCATCACTGCACTAGGTCAGCTCAAAGCAATCGAAGCCGTGCCACAGATTATCCACCTTCTATCGAGCGACGACTTACGAATCGTTGTGACTGTGATTGAAACCTTAGGAGAACTGCAATCGGCTTCTGCAGTCGCTCACCTAAAGCCGTTTTTACAAAAACGAACCCTCATTCCTTGGCAAGAAGAGCAAGGTCGAGAGTTACGTCTAGATGAAGTCACTGCCAAAGCATTAGAAACCATTGGAACAGTTGACGCAAAATTGGCACTAGAAGATTGGCAAATCCAACAAGGGGCAAGTTCATCCACGTCAGGATGATATGAGGTAGAACAGAACCTATAGATTGATACCTGAATAATTTATGATTGAAAACCATAGAGCAGGGAGTATCCAAGAGAGAATACTCAGGGGTTAAAAATGAACATTTTTTTAAGTTATGCGCGTGAAGACATCGCGGTTTGTACGGAACTTGTGGCTTTGATTGATACCCATGACGTTTGGTACGATCAGGAAATGAAGGGTGGGGATATTGTCTGGGAGGTTATTCGCTATCGTATCTCATGGTGCGATGTGATGCTGTACCTCTTATCCGTAGAATCAGTAGAATCAGAAGCCTGCCTACGTGAGTTTCGCATGGCGGTAGCAAAAGGCAAACCCGTCATCCCCATCTTAGTCAGCCACCAACTCAAAATGGATTCAGATTCCCTGCCAGAAGATATTATGGGGATTCAAATTCTGGATTTACGCGATGGCTTCACCCAAGACTTCAAAATCGACATTTTTAGCTCGCTATACAATATCGAGTATGGCAAACAGCGTGAACTCGCCAGAGCAAATCCCGCAACCAATCCCACACCGTCGCCAGTAAAAGCCGAAGAAGAAGTGCCGACTTCTGGATTGGACAAAGACAATTATATGGCGCGCTTTGTCGAAGCCTATGAAAAGCAGAACTTTAAATTGGCACGGTTCATCATTCAACACGCCATCAAAAACAAGTTCCCAGCCGAATTCTTCTCCTTGACCGACCTGCTAAAGGACGTTGAATCCAAGATCAAAGACCAAGATCAACAAGACCAAATTGCGGTCATGTATACGCACATTGTGCAATTGGTACGTAGCTCGGCTCTACGCGCCCATGGTTGCCAGTCGTTTTATGATTTTCGCAAGAAATATCCAGACTATGACCCCCAAGGCTTGCGCTCCGTCTGCGGGGGTGTTGAACTGACCACACCGGTAAGTCCGGTTGGAATCACAACAATTGGCGATTCGCCCGGTTCAAATGGAGCCTCACATCCGCATCAGCCCGATTCAAAACGTTGGTTACAGATGGAACGCGACCAACTCGAACCCCATTTCATTGATATTCCGGGGGGAAAGTCGATGACGAAGGTATCTAGGGGTGGTAAATCGGCTCAATATCAATCCGTAGATGCCTTCCGTATCACCGAATTTCCGACGACGAATCAGCAATTCCAAAAATTTGTCGATGATAAACACGGCTACAAAAATGAGATCTGGTGGCGTTTTTCCAAACATGCCTATAAATGGTGGAAGTATAACCAAGCCCGCGAACCTCACTTCCCCGGCGACCACAATCCCCGCAACAATGTTTGCTGGTACGAAGCGATTGCCTTCACCCGCTGGTTAAGCGATAAGTTGGGCTTTGAAGTATCACTCCCCACCAAAGCACAATGGCAACGCGCCGCACAAGGCGATAACCACTATATCTATCCATGGGGTGACGAATTTAATGTCAGCTATTGCAATACCCGTGAAAGCCAGATTCATAAAACAACATCCGTCATGCGCTATCCCAATGGGGTGAGCCAATTCGGAATTATGGATATGTCAGGCAATGTATGGGAATGGTTACTCGACACACCAGATGGCTACGGCTATTCACAAGCTCTGGATATTGAAGCCCCACGACTGCTATTGGGGGGGGCATATTCATCGACAGGTGACCGTGCCAAGAGTACCGATAATTTCTCGATGACACCCGATCACTACTATGGTACAGCAGGCTTTCGGATGGTGGCTCAAGCCAAACAATAAAAAACAGCCCCATCATGCGATGAGACTGTCTTTGTTTGAATACAATTAAACCTTAGCCATCCGCTTCCTCAGTGGCATCGGGGTCCATGTCTTCATCCATCATTTCCAAGTCACCGGAAACAGGGTCAACACCTGTGGAGATGTCACCGGCAATCAAGCCTTCAACGATTTCATCAATACGTTCAGCAACACCTTCGGGCCATTCATATTCATGAGAATCTGTTAGGCCAACTCCCTCATTTTCGAGGTTGAGAATATGATTGCCACCACCCACGAAAGCTTCCATATCACCATCAACAAGTGCTTGAATCATATCATAAACGCCTAAATCAACACGCTTACCAGCACTCGAAATGATATTTTCTGAGCCGGGGGTTTCACCTTCACCAAAGCTAGAGATCCATTCATCTTGGTCAACGCCGATGACGAGAACACCTTCAGCGGCGGCGGTTAGGATACCACCCGTTCCCGTTGGGCCACCGGCACCAAAGATAACCGAAGCACCTTCACCCATGAATTGTTCAGCGGCAGATGCACCACGGTCAGGAGCAACAAAGTCATCAATATAAACACCAAGTGTATTGATGTCAGGATTGATGTACATTGCACCTTGTTCGTAGCCATTGCGGAAGCGTTTCACGGGCGGAATGTCTCTTCCATACACACCAGCAATCGTATCCGAACCGAGGTCTTCGGCCACCAAGGCGGCCAGTGCTCCAGCAACGAAACCGACTTCATCCTCACGGTATTGGATTCCGACATAGTTTTCCGGTCCGTCAGCAACAAACTGGTCAACACCAATGAAAAAGACATCCGGATTGGCTATTGCCGCAGCACTCGTGGCATCGCCAATCAAAAATCCAACCGTGATAACGATATCAAAGCCTTCCTCGATACAGGTGGCGACGTTGGCTTCATAATCTGTTGTCGCTTGGGTTTCAATAAAGGTATATTCAAGTTCGAAGTCTTCTGTAGCCGCTACCGCACCCTCATGGGCAAACTGGTTGAATGTACCATCGTTGACTCGACCTTCATCTGTTACAAGACAGACAGAACCAACGTCTTGTGCCATCACATTGGGAATCAAGCCCAACGCCAGCACCAACATCAAAGTAATAAGTGAAAATTTGGTAAATCGTTTCATGAAAATCCTCTTTGAACTGAGTTTATTTAAGGGGACGTTATGTCTCGTATAACTGTAGCGAGTTTATTAAAATTTGCAAGGCAAGCTCATCAAATTTAACAATCTTTAGGCATTTTGTTCAGATGGTTCCGATGCCAACCCAAATAATCTCAGCAAGCGTTCCCGTCCCGCCTGTATCTGTCGTGCGCGTAATCGCCAAGTCCCGACAATGCCAAACGGAAAAAACAGCACAATCCCGATATACGTTGCACCTAAGAGGAAACTCGCCGCCTCGCCAAAATAACGATCCAAGAAAAATTCTACCAATCGGAATACCGCCGCGCCGATAATTGCCCCACTTAACGTCCCCACCCCACCAATCAGGATGATTAACAACGCGACCACCGTCCAACCCAGTCCTGCCACTTCTGGACTGACAATTGGCTGATGCACGGTGTGCAAAAAGCCCGCAAACGTCGCCGTCACCGATGCGATAATCAGAGCCAACAGCTTAAAGTAAAAGGTGTTATAGCCCAGCATCAGCGCGCGGTCTTCATTCTCCCGAATCGCCACCCACACGCGACCTGTTGGCGAATCCACCAGTCGTTTATAAATCAGATAGATGAAAAAGGTCGCAAACAAGCTGATGATATACAATCGGAAGCGTTCTGTTGAGGTGTTGATGAAATCAGGTACGATGACACCTTGTAGCCCAACATCCGCGCCTGTCCACTCCGTGAGTTCCGTCGTCTGCACCACAATCGCAAACATCGACGCAATTCCCAGCGTCACTAGTGCAAACGTAATCCCTTTCACACGGGGGAGAACAATCCCAAAGATGAAGGCTTGCACCACTCCCACAACCAACAGCCCAATCAGTGTCGGCGCAATATCCCAGCCAAAGTTCTTAAATGCAATCCCCGTGAAATATGCACCTGTCGCAAAGAACATGGCATGACCAAATGAGAGCAAGCCCGTCACACCCAGCACCAAGTCATAACTCAACGCATAAATCGCAAGGATAAACACCTCAATCATCAAGCCCTGAATGAACTTCGCATTGCCTGTTTCATTTGCCAACAGCGACTCAACCGATTGCCCATCAAGTATCGCCACCACAAAGGGCAACGCCACCATCACAACCATCAGCACAATCAGACGCAAAGACCGTCGGAACACGTTACGAGTATCTGACATCTTAATCATTCCGTCCAAATAAGCCGTTGGGTAAGACCAACAAAATAATCACCATAATCAGCACCACCGAAGCCGGAACAAGCGGAGGGGATGGCTTAAACGGTTCGTCGAGGAAAGGCAATTGTATCCCAATTTGACCATACTTAATGATGAACTGTTGAATCAGTCCCACCAATATCGCCCCAAACGCCGCCCCCGGAAAACTCGTCAAACCACCAATTGCCAGCGCAATCAAGGCAGACAAGAGCAAGCGCGTTCCCATATCCACCGACAATCCACTTGACGGAGCCGCCAACACGCCGCCCAATGTCGCCAAACCAACACCCAAGCCAAACACAATCGTGAACACCCGACGCACATTAATCCCCAACGCCTCGACCATCTCACTATCTTGCACCCCCGCGCGGATAATCATGCCGATTCGCGTCCGTTGCAATAACAACCACACTGCAATCAGCACAATGACTCCTACCATAATGATGAAGATTTCGTTGTAGCTCCGTATCCGCCCACCAAGAATGCGAATTGTCGAGCAGTGATAAGTCAGCAAGTCATTTAGCGTCAAAGCGGGACAACCCTCCCCACTACCAGTAAATAGGGAGGCACGAGGCATCGTAAATTCAGGGCGACCCCATATCACGCGCACCACTTCAATCAAGATAAAACTCAGACCCAGCGTAATCATCAATTGGTAAATCGGACGGTTATACAACGGGCGAATCAACGATGTCTCAATGACGATTCCTATGATGAAACCCAGACCTACGGCTACGGCTATTGCAATCAAAAACCGTAACGTTGTATCCAAACTCAATAACCACTCAGTCAGCGCATCATTCCCAAAGAAGGTAATTAATCCGATAATCAATGCCACCCCAGCCCATAAGAATGACCGAGCGTTCAGTTGCGTCTGAATCACCCCCACGCGATTCCGCAATTGAAAACCCACCACCGCCAAACCCAGCAACGCTCCACTTAGCAACAAGCCGACGATGGCTACAATGGGTGAGATGGCTTCAAAGATGGGTGCATCTGGCAACACCAAATTATCCTGACTCAATGCGAGCGAGTATGTGTTCGGACTTTCAGAAAACACTTCGGGATTCCAAATCGAAAGTGGATAATTCGGCAAGATGGCAATCAACAGGATGAAGCCCATCGCCACCATTCCCCAAGGCAAAAAACGTTGTACTTGTGCGGATAACGACATCCGATTCCAGACACGTCGCCATAATGGAAATAATAGAAAACCTACACTTAAAAATAAGATTGGGGCAAGCACATCAATAAACGTATCGGGACGCACAAACACCGTCCAACCGACATAGGCTCCCAGCATGAATAATTCGCCATGCGCCAAATTTAGGACATCCATTAAACCAAATATGAGCGACAAACCCGATGCCACCAAAAAGATAATCATGCCAACGGAGAGACCCCGCAACACCGTAATCAAGGCATCGTCGGTCTCCATGCCGAAGATACCCATCACCAGCAAGATACCAAATATGGCTAGCGTAATGGCGCGCAGTCGGTTCTTAGCAAACACATCAGCGAGTTGTGTCATGATGAATGCCTTTCTGCTGTCCCTGCGCCCAGATAACGCTGAATCGTCTCGGTATCATTGACCAAATCTGTCATTGCCCCCGTTTGTACCGACTGCCCTTCGTCGATAATCACATAGCGTTCCGCCAATTGTGTCGCCACCAGAAAATTCTGCTCCACCAACAACACCGTCTCCGATAATTCGCGTATCGCGGTCATCATCTCGCGAATAATCACCGGAGCTAATCCTTCGCTTGGCTCATCAATCAACAACAATTCATTGCTTGGCACTAAAGCTCTTGCAACAGCCAACATCTGTTGTTGTCCACCAGACAAATTTGTCCCCGGCAACTTAATCAAGCGCTTCAAATCGGGGAACAAGTCGAAGATGAGCTTCATCTTGCTTTCAAAGTCACCCTTCTCTCGTTCTGCAATCTTTAGATTTTCCAGCACACTCAAATCCCGAAAGATCGCCCTATGTTCCGGCACATAACCGATTCCCATCGAGGCAATGTCATAACTCGCACGCCCCTGTATCGCCTTCCCCTGATAGCGAATCACCCCCTCACTCGGCGGAGTCAGCCCCAAGATAGACTTCAAGGTTGTCGTTTTCCCTGCGCCATTCCGCCCCAACAACGCCGTAATACTTCCACGAGGCACAGTAAAAGATACACCTTCCAAAATATGAAATTGCTGGATGAACGTATGAATGCCTTGCACTTCAAGCATATTATCCGACATCACTCAGGCTCCCATACAAATCTCCCAAATAAGCCGTCTGCACATCCGTATTCTCGGCGATTTCGTTGGGTGTTCCCTCAGCTAAGACACTCCCCTGATGCATCACAGTGATTGTGTCAGACGCAGACATCACCACATTCATATTGTGTTCAACCAGCATGATTGTCTTATTCCCTTCATGCTGAATCTGTCGAATCAGTGCGATAAGTTCCGGCACTTGCTCTGATGCCATCCCAGCTGTCGGTTCATCCAACAACAATAATTCAGGGTCCGGCGCGAGGATCATCCCCAATTCCAGTTTACGCTGGTCGCCATGAGGCAAGGTACTCGCAATATCATTGGCACGCTCGGCTAACCCCACTTGAGATAAGACCACTTCCGTACGTGATAAATAATTTTTGTAGACAGTATGGGGACGCAACAAACTAAAATTACCCTTTCCCACTGCCTGACATGCCAAACGCACATTCTCAAATACCGTCAAACTAGGAAAAATATTTGTAATCTGAAACGAGCGACCAATCCCCAAATGTGCCATCCGATGCACAGAGGTATGTGTAATATCTTTCCCTTTGAACAACACGTGTCCACTTGTGGGTGAGATTGTCCCGCTTAACAGATTAAACAGGGTTGTCTTGCCCGCGCCATTGGGTCCGATAATCGCATGGAGTGTCCCAGCTTCCACCTGCAAGCTGACATCATCCACTGCCACCAACGCACCAAACGCACGCCGTAAATGTTTCGCTTCAAGAATGATTGACATAAGATGCCTAGATATTTAACAAACTCAATTAAAAAATGTAAGGGCGTACAGCTGTACGCCCAATTTGCATTGAATATTTTGACCTACCCATCCATCGCCATACCACTCAAGCTACCCACAGGCAAATCACCACAACGATCTACCAAGTCTTCGGGCAACAGGCACGGCACATCAGGGCGATTGACTTCCACCAATTCAAAGAAGCGGAACTCTGGATCATCTACATTCAACAGAGTCGCCACATACATATCTTGAATTGCCACATGGTCTTCTGGACGGATGAAAACCGTGCCTTTGGGACCTTCAAACTCCAGCCCTTCCATCGCGGCAATCAAGGCATCGGCACTCGCATCACCACCTGTCTCACGTAGAGCTTCTACCACCATAATGGCGGCATTCATTGCATCTGCATCGAACAAATCGGGTACGGTATTGAATTGTTCCAATGTATGTTCGACTAACCAATCGTTGATTTCATTGTCCGGCAGTGTGTAGTGATACAAAATGCCACTCGTCGAACCAATCGCATTGGAGAAGAACACAGGCATCACCACATTATCGACGAAGCCAGCGGCAATCGGAATTTCATCCAACACACCCGCATCTTGCGCGGCTTGCAACAGCGGGACAAAACCACCACCCGCCCATGTCACGATAAAGGCTTGCGCACCACCATCCACCGCATCCAACACCGAGTCCATATATGGGGTAAAGTCCGTTGTATCGGCTGGTGCAAAGATGTCATCAGCACCTACGAACGTACCGCCCATCAGCGTACACGCATCCCGGAAGGCTGTCGCACTCCCACGCCCAAAGGCATAGTCCGGCGCAATCTGAACAAAGGTATCGAATTCACCCGTCAGATATTCACAGATATTCACCGCATCTTGATAGTTGTTACGGCTCGTGCGGAAGGTGTATTCATTGAAGTTCACACCTGTCAAGTCATTCGCGGCGGCGGGTGCAATCACCAACACCACTTCATTCTCACGCGCCAATTCCTGCAAGGTCGCTGTCGCGGCAGAACTCACACTCCCGACGAGAATATCCACGCCTTCACCTTCGATGAGTTCACGACCGGCAGTCGCAGTCTGTTGCGGATCGCTTTGGTCATCCCGATAAATCACTTGGAGTTCACAATCACCAAGCTGATAGCTATCACCCTCAGCCATCGCACCCGTGGCATATTCCATCCCCAACGGGAAGCCCCGCATCACATGCGCGCCATAAATCGCCAGCGCACCCGTTTGGTCAGTAATCACACCGATTTTAATCGGCTCATCACATGACACTCCCTCATCCTGTGCCATCGCTGTCCCGCTAACAAATAGCGAAACCAGACAAATCACTAAAAAGAAGATACGAAATGTTGCTTTCATAGAATTCCTCCAAAATTTATTACTGATTAATCAAGAGATGTGCTGAAAATTTTGTGTTGTCAAATCACCCCCTTCATACATCGTCTACTTTCCTACTTTCGCCTCATGCTCGGCGAGTAACTCTCGCTTCAAAATCTTCCCCGCCCCACTAATCGGCAAGGACTCTCGAAACTCTACGTACTTCGGCACTTTATAACCCGCTAGATAATGTTGCAGATGATTCACAAGCTCCTCGACAGTCACCGACTCATCCTTCCGTACAACAAAGGCTTTCCCCACTTCACCCCATTGAGTATCCGGCACACCAATCACCGCGCACATCTCCACCGCAGGATGCTTATACAGCACGACTTCAATCTCTGTGGGATACACGTTCTCGCCCCCACTGATGAACAGGTCTTTCTTACGGTCTACAATGCGGAAGTAAAATTCCTCATCCCGCACCGCCATATCCCCCGTATGAAACCAGCCTCGTTCATCCACCGCTTCCTCCGTTGCCACCGGATTATTGAAATACCCCGAACACAACGACGGACCACGCAACACCAACTCACCCACTGTATTCGGCTCGACAGATTGATTCTGCTCATCCACAATATCCGCTTCCACGAAGAAATTCGGTCTGCCGATACTGCCTGCTTTCCGCACAGCATCCTCCGGTGCAAGTGCAAACGCCCCCGGACCAAACTCCGACATGCCAAAGCCCTGCTTGAATATCACGTCCTTCTGCTCACGGAATTGCTCAATGAGCTTCACAGGCAAAGGCGCACCCCCACTCGTACAGAAGCGCAAACTACTCAAATCAACATCATCCCAATTCGATGCATTCAACAACATCTGATACATCGTCGGCACACCTGCAAACACCGTCGCCGCATAAAACTCGATAAGTTCCAACACCTGCTTGGCATCGAACTTCCGTGTCAACACCACCGTCCCACCCAAAATCAGCAAGGGAGTCGTATACACAAGCAAGCCCCCCGTATGAAACAGCGGAAACACATTCACCGTAATATCCCCATGTCGCAGGTCATGAATAATCGTGTTCAGCGTATTCCAGCCAATCATCCGATGACTAATCTGCGCGCCTTTGGGCAATCCTGTCGTCCCACCTGTAAAAATCAAACAGGCAATATCTTCTTCGTGGATTCCATCCGTTTCGACAGGTCGCAACACCGAGTCACTTAAGGTCTTCTCGAAGTAACGGCTATTCGGCAAGCCCTGCCCTTCCAGATGCAACAGATGATGGATCGTATCGGTCTCGCTGATGACTTGTTGCACTGCCTCAGAAAACTCGTCCGAATAAATCATCACACGCGGAGTCGTGTTCTCGACCAATGCCAGCAACTCGCGCCAATGCAACCGCCAATTCAAACAGGTCAATATCGCGCCCAATTTGATGCAAGCAAAGAACGCATCCAAATACTCCACACCGTTATGTGCCAGAATCGCCACGCGGTCTCCCTTTTGGATTCCAGCACCATCCTGCAACCAATTCGCTAGCCGTGTCGCACGATTATTCAATTCACTATATGTAAACGTCCGATGCGGTGTCTTCCCGGCATCCACAATCGCAAGGTCATCCGGTGTATACAGCGCACGCCGTCCCAGAATATCGCCAAAACCCATCAATCTTCCTTTATCTTCATCACGATTACTTCAATCGAAACGATTCTCTCAAACTAAGCAACGCTTTTGTAAGGGCGTACAGCTGTACGCCCCTACCATATTCATCCATCTCGCGAAAAACCAATTATTAACAACTAATGACTAACGACTTTCTTTAATCACTCAAAAACCCATGAAACACAGCATTAAACTCGTCTGGCTTTTCAATATATGGCGTATGCCCCGCATCCTCAATCACCACCTCTTGGTACGACCCACCATGCGCTTGATATTGCTCCAAAACATGACGCGTCTGCCCCACCATCGGCTGAGATGGATACACTTCAGCTCCCGGATAATTCGGAATGGCACCCATCATCCCCAGTGTCCCCATATCAAACATTGAATTATCGGACACGATCTGGTCATCGCTCCCCCGCACCCACAATACTTTGGGCTTATTAGTGAGGTTATAGAGTTTGTTGATATCATCGGCATACTTCGGAGCCAGTGCGTTCCCAACTCCCCAATTGCCCGGTGCAACAAAGGGATAATGCTCCGATGCCACAAAATCACCCGGATAATCTTGCTCACCGATATGTGTGGACAATAATGATGAGAGCAAGTCTTCCTCGCGTTCCGGTACA
>JANQRM010000030.1 GCA_028284565.1 Anaerolineae bacterium
CTGATTCATCTAGGGTTTCGATGTGTCCACAGAAGGCGCAATAGACCTCTTTCTTTGCTTCATCGGTCGTTAATCCGCCTCCACAGACAGGACAACTGAGGACGGTGGTGGCTGTGCCGACAGGTGTGGTCGCTTGCAGACGCTCTATCTCATTGCTGGGGTCTTTGACGCGGTCTGCTTCTTCTCGGCTGATTTTGCCGTCGAGTACCATGAGTTCGAGCATGGCTTCGGCATGGTTGGGACGATTGGCTAATACCTCGCTGAGGTGTTTGCGTTTGGTTTCTGCGTCTAATTCTAAGCGAGCGAGCCAGAGATGAGCATCGAGCATGTCGCGGTCATTTTGGACGACTCGGCGGAAGTCTTTGATGGCTTCGTTCCATTCTTTCTGATGGACATGATGAATGGCGGAGTTGTAGATGGTGCGTACCCATGGGGAGACTTGGCTCAGACTGCTGAGGGTACTGGGTATAAAATCGCGTGAGTCTCTGGGGTCGGCAGTGGTAACTTGGACTGTGACGGGTTCTTCACTGAGTCGAGTGGTTTCATCTTGGTAGCCACAGAGTCGGCAGGAGAGGATGCCTCCCATGGCGGTATAGAGGCTGTCTTCTCCGCCACAATTGGGGCAGACTTTAGGGGTCAGGGGTTTGATTATGGACATTTGATACCCTTTTATTTTCGTTTCAGATGAATCTGGGTAAGGGCGATTCGAGAATCGCCCCTAAAACAATTCAAGCGTGGTTGATTGTTAATTTCAAAACACTACCTATTTCACTATCCCACGATAACATGAGAAAGGCGGGGTTGGCGTTAAATTTTGGATAAACCCCTCAAAATTAGGGACTGCCCCTGCACAGGTCGGCAAT
This sequence comes from Anaerolineae bacterium, assembly GCA_028284565.1. The sequence goes on from JANQRM010000030.1 coordinate 864, forward strand.
GTCTAGTAGAATCGCCTGTATGAAATGGCTATTGATTTGCTTCAGTCTCCTTTTGATAATTACCGCCTGTACGACTGACTCGGCGGTGAGTCAGCCGACTCCGGTAGTGATTGTGAAGGCTCTGGCGACGGTGTATATCTCGCCCACGCCGAATGCCCAACAATTGCAAGCGACCCGACTGGCAAGTTCCCCCACGCCAACACCCCTTTTGCCGACAAATACACCCCATCCGACAGCGTATGTAGGGAAATTTATCGGTGAGGCGCAGGTGGAAGATTTCGTACCATTTGATCCCTCACTGTTCCGGACGGAGATTTCGGTGGATGCGTCTTTGTGTGACATTATCATCGGCGATGATTATGTGACGGCTTGGACGGGGGATGCGCGGGTGCGTGAGAATATGGGTTGTCCGATTCAGTTGCCCTTTGGCTTCTTCGGGCAGGTGCAGGTGTTTGAGAATGGGGTGATGTATCAGCGGGAAGATACGAATGAAATTTGGGTGATTTTGGCGACAAACAGCCAATACTATTTTGTGAGTGATCCGCTTGATTTATCGACAGAGGGCGTGAGTGCGCCAGCTGGGTTGCTCGTCCCTGAAGGTGATTTTGGGAGCGTGTGGTCGAGTATTCGGGGCTTGCGTCAGGAGTTAGGCTTTGCTCAGACGCGGAGTCAGCGGGTGTCGTTGGGCTTGCAACGCTATGATGGGGGGACGTTCTTTGCTGACCGTGCCGTGGGTGAAGTGTTTGCGTTGTTGGTGGATGGGACGCTGTTTGGTCCATATACCGCATCGCAGTGAAATAAAAAAGCCGACCCAATTGGAATCGACATTTGGAAAATTAGTGGGTCCAGAGGGATTTGAACCCCCAACCATCGAGTTATGAGCTCGCCGCACTAACCGTTGTGCTATGGACCCATGCAAAATCATTGTAATGAAGAACCTGTATTGCGTCAAACCTTATTCGTGTAAACCCCTTGCCTCTGCTACAATAGGCTAGGTAAAAGAACGACTACTGCCTTTGGATTTAGGAGGCGATTATGGCTGAAACTCAAACCCCCAATCGGGAAGAATTGTTCCATATGGCATATGCCGCGGCGAAAAAAGGTCAACGCAACGGCGCGAAGATGATGCTCCGTCGGATATTGGCGGAAGACAAGAAAAATATCCGCGCGATGATGTTGTTGGCGCGTCTCTCCGGTGGGAAGGAACGGCGCGAGTGGTATGAGCGTGTGCTGGATGTTGACCCCGACTTTGATGATGCCTTGGACGAATTAGAGAAGATGGATTATCAGCTTGCCGCGAAACGGAACATGACGCTCTACAAAGTCGGCGTGATTAGTGGGGCGGTACTGGTGGTGGTGGTGGCGTTGTTGATCATTGTGAGTGCATTGGCGGCGTGATTCTGAACTTATTAGTCTTTAGTCATTAGTTGTTCGTCTTGTTATCGGGTAGATATTAGTTGATTTGTCTATCAATTAGTCCTGAACACCTATTCAACTATCATAGGCAACTCGTGCTACAATAGTCTGGCGAATAACAAGGCAAACGGAGTTTTTGAAACGTGGCAGAAAACGGAAGTTTACGCGGTAAGTTGCAATCGGGAATAGAAGCCGCGCGTGCTGGGAATCGCATTCAAGCCCGCCGTATCCTCGAAGAGGTGGTTGCAGAAGACCCGCATAGTGAATTGGCGTTTATCTGGTTGGCGACAGTGGTGAATAATCCCAGTGAGAAACGTCGTTATCTGGAGCGTGTGCTAGAAATTAACCCGGATAATGACCGTGCGCGGACCGCCTTGCAACAATTGGGTGGTGGGGCAAGACAGGCAAATCCTCAACAGTCACAACGGGTCGAGGAACTGCGTGAGTTTGACCGCCGTAGTACGCAAACCGCAACGCAAGTGCAATCTTCTGGTGGATTGGGTGGTGGACAGTTCTTGCTGATTGGAGCGGTCGTAATAGCTATTGTGGCGGCGGTGGTGATCGGTCCGAGCTTGCTGAATACCACGCCACAACCCACTCGTGTCTCAGCTATTCCAACGGTGACGGCGAGTTTTACGCCCGATCCCAGTACGGCGACACCCACAGTTGATCCCTTTATTGTGGTT
>JANQRM010000041.1 GCA_028284565.1 Anaerolineae bacterium
AACATCGTTCACATCAAAGGCACGCACACGCCAGTAATAGGTTCCCAAAGCTAAGTCATCCGTTGGCGTATAGGTCAGGGCGTTGGCATCAAACACCGTTGTCGAAGGCGGACCCAGAATATCAAGTTGCATCTCATAGCGAATCGCTGTGGGTACAGCTAACCAGTCGAAGGTCGGTGTAAAATCAAAGGTCTGGCTCATATCCGCTGGATTCTGTAAGGTTGGTGCAACCAATTGACTGTTAATTGCTAGGTTGCGCACTTCACTCCACGGACCATCACCAAAGTCATTACTCGCACGGACTCGCCAGTAGTGAACGCCATCTGCCATTGTTACAAGTTCTTCTGTGTCCCCTTCTGTCATGTCCGTCTCTGGGCTAGAGAAGTCATTGTTGTCATCAATTTGAATCTGATAGTTAGTTCCTCCAGCAACGAAATCCCAATCGAAGTTGACATCGGACATCGTACTCTTGTAATCATCAGCTGGCGAAACCAAGACAGGCGCGTCAAAGGGCGGGGATGTCGAAAAGATATTGAGGAATAAATCGCCTGTAATATTACTACCAAATCCATCATAACCAATTAAGAAATGGTAAGTGGTATTGCCTGTCATGGCGAATTCGACTCGTGAGGTTAAATCTGAGGGGAAGTTGATGTCATTATTACAGGCTACCTCGGTTAAACTCCCCGGTGAACCTGTCCACACCGACAAGAGCGTATCATAATGCGATCCGACGGTCTCGGCGCGAATGGTTCCTCCACTTGGAGGTGCGGTATAGCTATACCAAACTGTGCGTATCGGGAAGATTTCAAACTGACAAGCGGAGTTGGGGTCATTGGCTTCCGTTGTTGCATATTGCGTATAATTGAAGTCATTATAGGGTAATGAACCGATGATTTGTCGTTGTGCGAAGTTATCTCCCTTTACGGCATTCCTGAAATTCAATTGCACATAACCACTATCACCATTGATACCCCCCACAGCAATGTAATACGTCGTTCCAGCAGAGACTCCAAAGGCAAATCCAAAAGTACTCGAATCACAGCCGATCTCGGTCAAACTTGAGCCGTTATCACGGTAGGCAGCAACCACTACCCCGAAATATGTGCCTAACGCATTCACTTCAATGGTCTCATTCTGAGTAGGTGTGTATTGATACCAAAGAGTCCGTCCGGTTGTTTCACAAGAAGGAAGTTGTTCTCCAGCTTCAATGGTTGCGAAGAAATTGGAATGGACAATATTGCTCATCGTATCCGGAATCACCATAGCATTGGCAATATCATCATTGAAGGGGCGCACCGGTTGATTTTCAAAGGTGATGGTGTCTGGTTGGATTTGGAAATCTTCCCAGCGGTCATGATCGTCACGACTTTCATCTCGTCCTAGGGTATTCCCAAGAGTTGGTGATGGTGAATTACCATCATCCCGCCAATTGCTTCCGGGTGTCGGTTTAATGGTCGAACTGCCCCAGCGAACAAAATCAATGCCCACATCCCCGTTGTGTAAATCCACTGTACCCGTTGCTCCAGCTGTCCATGTGCTGGTGAAGCTCCCCATGTACAGTGTCGTTGCCGTATCAGTTCCAGTACCTTGATATACAACTATTCGCCCACCCACTGGAATCGTGATTCCGTTAGGGAACGAATAATCCATTTCAAGCGTGTTGCTATTACCATACAAGAGCAGATGCCAACCTGTAAGTACGGCGGGTGATGCATCAAGGTTACGAATTTCGATGGCTTTTGTGCCATTCACCTGAACTTCATTGATAATGACATCATATACTTGTCCGACTCCGCCCAGTAGTGTTGTGACAGCAGTGTCTACTTGAATACGGGGTTTTGTGATGTTGTTGTCATTGTCTGTCGTCGGTACACCAGAGAGAACTAAAGCATCCAATATCTCTTGAATGGTTGCACCGTTGTCTTCTCCACGTAGAACAGCGAATGCCCCTGCCACATGAGGAGCCGCCATCGATGTACCGTTCGCCGTAAACGTGAGGGTGTCGGGAAATGATGAGGTAATGTTTGAACCCGGTGCAAGTAAATCCACCAAACCCGAACTATTAGAAAAAGATGATACCGTGTCGCTGGTATCGAGAGTAGAACCCACAGTAATCGCTGATGAGATACAAGCGGGTCGCCCAATAGAATCATCGAAACCATCATTCCCTGATGAAACAACTGGCGCAATGCCAAAGGATATCAGATTATCGAAAATGTCTTTGAAATGAGGTGCGTCGGCATCACAATATCCTTCATACCGTCCACCTCCCAAGCTCATATTGGCAGAGACAATAGGAATTGCAGAGTTGTTCTTGAGGTCAATGACATGCTCTAAGCCTTCGATAATATTGAAATCAAATGCTCGCACATCGCTACCGCCTTGGATATGGAAGACCTGAATACTGGCAATTTGAGCATCGGGTGCGACTCCATTGTAAGCTACTCCACCTGATGTGCCATTTCCAGCGGCGATGCCCGCTACATGTGTTCCATGAAAACAATCGAAAAGGCTACAATCTTCACCAGAACCGGGACCCAATTGGAAGTCTTGTCCATTAGGGCAAGTGGATTGAATGCCTAACGGACTAAAGTTAATCGAGAAGCAGGCTTCTTCAATGACTTTGCCACCCAAGAAAGGATGGGCGGCATGAATACCAGTATCGAGAACCGCAACCACTTGTCCTGAGCCACGATAGCCCGATACATGGGCATTGGTTGCACCGATCTGAACCGTACTTTGTCCTAAGTGCGCTTCATTGAGATTGTCGTGAAAAATTCCAGTGACGACAGGTGAATCAACGAGCGTCCATAGGGCTTGTTCATCAACATAGAGTGCCACGTAAGGAATATAGCGGAAGGTCGCATTAGTGAGGGCATTAGTATCAGCTAGTTCATTTAATAATTGGGTTTGTGCCTGTTGAATAGAAACCCGTTGAGCCGTAATGGCTTGTGAATTCGGCAAATAGCCTTCTGGTGAGAAGGTTGCATTCACACGCACGATTACTTGGACTCCACCTTCCGTGCGGACTTTATCGAAGAAGTCGAGATATTCGGGTGGTACTGTGCGTGGTGTCTCCGTTGGTGGGATTGCGGGTTCATCGACACGAACCAGATTACCTTCATCGATGAAATTTTGTCCCGTGGCAATCTCTAAGATGGCTAATCCGGCAACATAGGGTGAGGCAAAGGAGGTTCCGTTGTGCATCGAATAGGATTGATTCAATCCGGTCGATAAGACATCCCGACCCGGTGCATAGACATTCACGCCATCACCATAATTGCTGAACGAACTGACTTGTCCATTGGCATCCACCGCTCCCACTGCGAGTACCCCCTCATACGCCGCTGGATAGAGTGTCTGATTCGCCCCATTATTCCCAGCCGCCGCAATGATCCGCACATTCCGTTCACGAGCATAATTGATGACACTTTCGAGAATGGATGAGGGATAAGCTCCGCCGAGACTGAGGTTAATCAACTGTGCGCCATGGTCTGTTGCGTAGAGAATCGCTTCGGCAACATCCGCATAAGTTCCGATGCCACTGGCATCAAGGACACGCAGGGGCATCACATGAACATTGGGGGCGACACCGACGATGCCAATTCCATTGCTCGATTGTGCGCCAATAATTCCAGCAACTGCACAACCATGACCCAGTTCATCTTGCGGGGAGGAATCATGCTCAACAAAATCCCAGCCCGCTATCAAGTTTGATTGTAAATCAGCGTGAGCAAGGCAAACACCACTGTCGATGACTGCCACCTTAACAGTCGGCAGTGATTCAGGCAAACCGAGCCACATATCGGGCAAGCCCAAGGCTGGGAATGCCCACTGTTGATCATACAACGGGTCGTTGGTCGGGAAGGAAAGTAAAGCCGACACATAATAATTCGGTTCGCTCAATTGGACGGATGGTGAAGCCATAATTTGTTGCGCCACTTGTTCGTCAGGAACAAGAAGCACCACCGCATCAATGCCATCGAGTGTCTGAGTCACTTGGGCATTGAAGGACTGAATAATCTCACGACGTTCAGTATCGGATATCGTTGGATCAAAGCGGACGATCACTTCATTACGCACCGCTGGTTCGATAGGTTGGGCAATCTCGCTGTCTTGACGGCGGTTGGAATCGCTGAGATTATTCAACTGATTCTGGAGCGTTTCGTCCCCGCGACGATTGGTCAAAGACTCAGCAACTGGCGAAGGCACAAGGGTTGGGGCAATAGTAGGCGAGTCTGCAACTGTTGGTGATGGTTCCAATGTTGGGAGAACCGCCAGTGTAGGGAGTGGCGGATCACTTTGCCCAGCACATCCACTCACAATGAGAAGTAGAAACACTGACAGAAGAAGATTTCGCCCAAGTTGGTTCACTTGCATTCTCAATTACCCTTTACCCAGCTTCACAATCATGATTATTTCATTCTATAACAGAAACGACTTACCTAATAAATGCATCATCAGACTACTTTCGTCGTTGCCAGATAAACAACCCCAGCAAACCAATTACTGCAATTACTATCAATAGAATCGGAATCACAACGAGTCCATTACTATTGTCCTCTGCGACATCATTTGGTAGAGGAATCGTTGTAAGCGGTTCAGGCGTGGCTGTCGTAAGTGGTGGTGCAGTTACATTCACCAAGGTTGGCTCTTCTGTCGCAAACTCTCCCCGATTGACCTCAGCAATAGTGGGAGTCATTGTAGGTGTGGCACTGACTTCTGGTGGCGGAGACGCTGGGTCGCCCTGTAGGGTTAAATTGACTAGAATGGGCGTGAACGGAATAGCTTCGCCTCCTTCAGCGATGCGTTGTCCATCTTGTTCGACAAAGTTGGCTTTGGCAAATTGGGCTTGCTGGAAGAAGAGTTGAGTCTCCCCCGCTTGCAATGGCACAATCTCGAATGTACCTAAGACCCCACTGCCATCGACAGGCTCTGCTGGATTCACGAGTGACTGGAGATAGTGGAGAGTGTTCCCATCGATTTGATTGCTCAAAACAATCGACTCTTGGTTAGTCAATAACTCACCGGGTTCAACAGGTGTACCCGATTCTGTGCCGATGATATAAAGCTGGTTCGGGTCATATTGCAGAGTCAAACTCACCAACCACAGTTCACTGACATTCTCGACTGAGATGGTAACAGAATAAGTTTGCCCGGTTGCTAAAGCTGTCTCAGCAAGGTCAAGGCGCAAGCGGGTCTCATCTTGTGCGAGTAATGTGGAACTCAGCACAATGAGTAGCAATATACAAAACCCGCGTAAGAGACGACTCACCCAAAGCCCTTTCTTTGCTCGGTATCGACGAAGGGGAAGTAATATCACCTCCCTCTTGCATTGGCTACACGGAAATTTACGGAATCCAGTCTATTGTCGCTCGATGCGCATGGAGTTCTGTTGGTTGATTCAAATCACCGTTCCAGATTGCACCAAAGCCGCCAATCACCGTAATGGGTGAACCTGCATAGCTATCCACATAATGCAGAATAGGTGCATTCCAAGCTAGACCGCCTGTATTGAGCATGGTTTGGAAGTCGTCATCACCGAATTCATAGAACATGACATCCAACAAGTGTGATACATCATAGTAATCCACGCCTGTTGTGTTGGAGATTGTGACATGGGATGCACCAAGCGCACCAGTTACACTACCAGACCACACAGCTGTCACACGATTGTACATGACATCACCAGCGCGCAGATCATAGGTATCCCCACTGTCATCATAGAAACGATAGAATAGATACGTCGTTCCACCATAATGATTGATTACACTGGGCATATCTGCTACATCATCCCCAGTCACTTCGGTTTGTGATATCACTCCATGCGGAGTCGTTCCAGCAAAGTCATAGAAACAGAGTTGGTCAGGACACAATGTATGGTTCGATAAACCTGCATAGATTAGCGTATTATCGTCATACCATGTAGGTGGGAAGATTTTGGCTTCGGTTTGCATTTGTCCAGAAGGGATAATCACGGTTAAGGAATTTCCAGTTGTATCATCCCGATTCATTACGCAGATATTGCCCTCGTTGTACTCATAACCCGAAACAGCATCTTGCCATGAACAGATGAAAGCAATTCGTTCACCATTGGGTGACCATGACGGTGCAAGTGATTCCCAATCAAAATCGCGTCGTGGGGTAAATTGACGAGCAGAACCACGTTCTGTATCTGCAATATAGAGATGATGTTGTCCAGTGCGACTATCAATCGAGGTTTGCACTACTTCGGTACCATCCGGTGACATCATCCCCCAGAAGTCACGGGTGCGACTGCGACTATCTAAGGCAGTTGTGGGTCCAGCCAAAATATCGCCCCACCAAACCTTGCTGTTGGGGAATGGACTTTGATAATCACGCGCCAAACTGTATAAAATATGATCAGCGGGAGTTGTAGCAGACCAATCCACATTGGCAGAGACAATCGCTAGGTCGGCTTCATCCACATCGCCATCGCCATTCGCATCACCCAATGTAAAATCTGGCACTGAACTTCCCCAATTGCCTGTGACTGTCACGACATCATTTACTAGGTCAATGATATCATCTGAGACAAAATCACCCGCACGAAGAGTCACAGGGAGTAGGAAATAATTTGGTGTATCCAAATTAAGGAACAAGGTTGAAGACAGGAATGTCGCAAAGGGACTATCGAATTCACATTCATACAAGCCCTGATCGCGCAAGGCAGTTGCCTTATCCTTTGCACCGCCGAATGTGTATTCACCACGCCTATCTGTAAGAGTATTATAGGCTGTCGCTGACCCACTAGGATCATGGGTACATGTCACAGTGATATTTTCATGATCCCGCGACCCTTGATGAAGCACGCTACCTTCAATTGTATAGCCGATGAGCAATTCTAAACGATCTGAGCGAGAGAGTCGTCCGCGTTGGACGGTTTCCCCATTTCGATTAAGGAAATCGAGTGTACGACATCGGACTGATACAGAGGTATCACGGTCAAGGTCATTCACTTCAAAGGTTAAAGTCAAGAGTAATTGGACATAATTTTGCCCATTAACGCCCAAGGGTGCATTATCTGCGCCCAGCCGTGTTGCTGTGGCTTCAAATGTCGCGGTTGCCTCATCAAAGAAGTTGGCTGTTGGGAAGCTGGTAAAGTCTGTTCCATCAACACCCCAATCGGGACCCCAAGTCAGAGTAGCATTGCTGAGTTCACTTCGCCCAATAGTACAATTGATATTAGCCGCCCAAAATTGAACATTCCCTTGCACATAAAGTTGTAAATCTACCGTGCGCGTATCGGATAAATCGGGGCGACTCGTCAATTGTTCGATAGGTGTCCACAGAGCAATGACATTTAATTCTGGTCGCTGGGCGGATGTCGGCAATATCAGCCAGACAGTCAATAGCATCAGTAAAAATATCATTCGTTTGGGGATATAACTTCGAATCATGAGCAAATACTCCTTCTGATAAACCCTTCATAAACGTTGCAGACCATGTTAACTCTCCTCCGTTGGTGTTGGAGTGTTGCTTGGTGTTGGTGTAGTGGTGACAGTCGGTGACTGAGTTGCGGTTGTGGTATTCAGTGGCGTTGCCGATGCAGTTGGCAACAATGTTTCTGAGACACTGATGGTTGATGTTATTTCTGGTAAATCGGTTGAAGAGACTGTTGGAATGAGTGTCACTTCTTCCGTGATTTCAATATCGAGTGTTAATGTTGGCACAGTTGTTTGGGTAGGTGAAATGGGTGTTGGTGTTAAAGATATGGGTTGTGTTGGCGATATCGCAGTCAGTGGTGTAGCGATTGGAGTATGGACTTCTTCAATTGGCGGTGCTGTTTGTGTTGCAATTACTATTGGCATGGGCGTTGCAGTTGCCAAGACAGGTATACAATTTGCATCATAATTGCCAGCGAGAAGTGCCAATTCAGCCGAATTTACTTTTCCATCGCCTGTCATATCATATTGAGGATTGGCGGATTGAAGATCAACATGCAAGAGTTCCATATCTTGTTGATTGATACATCCATCGCTGTTTAAATCACCAGCAGGTAAGATAACTAGGGGTAGTGGATTACCTACGTCAATCACCACATGAATGGATTGATGATAAGGTGCATTAAAGCGGAGTTCATATTGCTCTATAACTGGTACATTGAGGACATATTTGCCTTGAGAATCCGTTTGTGATTCTCCCACGACTTGTCCGACATGATTGATGACTTTCACGAGGATACCTCGCTGATCTTCATCATTTTGGTGGCGCACAATACCCATCAATTGAACGTTGGGTGTGATGGATGTTGCTGATGAAGAGATCGCCTGTGGTCGTGTGGGTAATACATTGACCCCTGTTGAGGTAATTTCTGGGGTTGTTTCTGGTGATAGAACAACTTCAGGAGTTGCTTCTTGGGCAGAGACCACTTGCCAAAAGCCTAACCACCCTAATAAGCAAATACCTGTTCCAGTTACCAGACGCGACAACCAATAGACTTTCAAAAAATACCCCTGCTATCAATTGACTCACCACATCCAACCACATCTATGTTAACACATTAGAAGATTAAAGAACATTATGAGAATCAAACTTAGATATACTTCTGTCATTTAGTCAATAACTCGTTAACAAGAACAAATTTAGATGCTCAGTCTTTGTCGATGAATCAAATTAGTAGAACTGCATGAAAAGTTTGAAAACGTTGTAAAATGGTTTGTTGAGTTTGGGATAAATTGAACTGTTAAAGAATGAGCTTATCCCAAAACACCCTTTGTAACCTCTTAAAATCCCAAGTTATCACAGGTTGGGATAAGGATTTTCATGCAAATTTGAGTTGTATGAAAAGTGTAAAGTTTGAATCTGCGGTCTTGGAATCTGACTCAAGGGAGAGTATAATGATTGGCGATTAACAACAAGAACCCGACTTTGGCAGAGTCGGGTTTTTAAGTGATAGAGACTATCACTAAGTCTTAATAACAAGGATTATAGCATGTCTACGCCAACCGTCCAATTACGGCAATTGACGGATTCCGAGCGTTTGGATGCACAGGACACCGCAAAGGCGATTATTCGACGACGCATCGGCGAGAAGCCTACGTATGAGCAAT
>JANQRM010000053.1 GCA_028284565.1 Anaerolineae bacterium
CCCCGATGAATTGTGTTGTTAATGAGACGGGAGTCGGGCAGAAGATGGAGCATGGTGAGAACCAAGCCAAGCACCAAAGTTGTCATCACCCATTGGGAATGGGACACACGGCGGGAGAGATTACGATAACTCCAGAGCATCACCAATCCAAAGGCGAGACCAATCGTCAAAATCGGAAAGGTGATACTCATGCGCGATTCCCCTTACTTCAGAATGTAATAGGTTCCCTTCTTGGAACCAACTTTCATTAAGATGCTTTTTTCCACCAAATCTGCCAAATCGAGGCGCAAGGTCTCTGCAGAAACGCCTTGACAGAGGGAACGATATTCTCGGTTGGTAATCGACCCCTGTTCACGAATGTATTGCAAAGCACGCGCTTGACGATGATTTGTGTTGCGTACCCATTCCGGGGGCTTGGGGGTTTCGCGTGCGTTATACAAGCTCACCGCGAAGCTATATGGACGTGCATCAAAACTTGGTGGTTTGTGTCCAGCTTGCTCCATTACCTCAATCATGCGGTCAATACCAAGTCCTAGCTCTTCAATATAACCCCATTGGAACAGCCCATTTACGATTCGCGGATTGCGACTAAAGTGTTCATCCTTGATGTTCTCGACGGTAATAAAACCCGGCAATCCCCCCGGCGAAATCACTTCTAAGCGGTCAGAAAACATCCGCACCTCAATCCGTCGCCCACGTAAGCGATAATCCCGATGGCAAATCGCATTCACGAGTGCTTCACGAACAGCAAACTGGGGATATTCATAGGTTTCTTCCCGCTCCAACCCCTTGACCACTGCACTTACTGCCATCTCACTCCACACGAGATTCCACGTTGCTTCAATGAGCTTCGACAAAGGACCTGTCAATTCTTCCCGCCGTGAATAGCCCGCTAATCCGCTTTCGCCACGCGGAGTTGTCCCTACGAATTTCGCAAAGACAACACCGCTTTGTGGAAGCCATTGCTGTGGATACTCACTGAAGAGCAAGATTCCACTTACCGTTGGCTTACCGTCAGACGTAACTGCGCCAATTTCCTGTAGCAAGTCATCTATTTTGCCATTATAGGGACGCTTGGTTCGTTCAGCCCGCTTCGCCAGATATTCATCAATCATCTTGCGACTGAAGCTATCTTTGGTTGCGCCCGGTACAACTTCCGATTCAAAGTCGCCCGTATTTTTGGCACTGGCCAAACGGAGTATCTCCTGTCCACCTAGAGGGCGGTTGGTTGAGCCACTGCGAATCAGTACACGACCATCGGATAAGGCATGGAGTTCAATGCTCCGTGGAATTTTGACAGCATACACAATTGTGTCGCCAGAATTGCCGTTTTGCCCGTCGCCATTACTGAATTCAACCTCTTCCCATTTGCCCAAGACAATTGGTGGGTTATACAGGTCGTCTGCATCCTTGAGAGCTTGTTCCAATATGCTGATGCTAATCTGCTTCGACGCTGGCGTGCCATCTTCATTCACACCCAATAAAATCGTGCCACCCTCGGTATTGGCAAATGCCACTAAGGTTTCGGCGATTGCTGTCGAATCAGCATCTTCCAAAAACGCGAGGCGAGGTCCTTGACCATTTTGAATGACATCTTGGTTTATCATAGCCATTTACTGCCATAGAATGTGAAAACGTTATCTCTAGTTTAACATATCCACACGCACACTGCTCATTAACTTTGGCATGATAATCCAGAAAAACACATTATTTGTAGCGACGAATAGTTGACTCTAATTCTTGCGAATTTCAGAGATGTCGCAATAGGCATCTAGTACTGGAATATTTCGTATTACTACATTAATTACAGTATAACGTTATGACTTCGTTACACCTGTAGGATAGGGTATACTGAGGCTATGCAATTCAAAACGCTACTCAATCTCACGGGTGATAAACTCTATACTCTGCCACTAATGGTCTTGTACATCACGGATGGTTGTAACAGTCGCTGTGTGACGTGTGACATTTGGAAAAATCCTCGTCGGAACATGCCTATGCGCTTGGTCGATGAACTTGTGGCTTCGGCAGAGGCACTCAAAACACGCTGGGTACTCCTTAGTGGTGGAGAAGCCATGCAACATCCGCAATGGGCAGAGATTGCCAGAACGTTTCGGGATGCTGGCGTGCGCGTCATGCTTTTGACGAATGGCTTACTTGTCAAGAAGCAAGCCCAACAGGTGATTGATACCGTTGATGATTTGATCGTCAGCTTAGACGGTGGGACAGCCGAAACCTATCATGCGATTCGTGGAGTCGATGCCTTCGACTTGATTTTGGAAGGTATCCAACACGTACGGGAGGGCGGCGTATCAGTCACCACACGTACCACCGTACAACAAGCCAATTTCCGTGAGATACCACAAATCATACAAGCAGGCTTAGATGTTGATGTCAACAGCATCAGCTTCCTTGCTGTCGATGTCAGTAATCCCTATGCGTTTGGAGACCGCTTCGAGTCAGAAGTCATTCCATTGATTGCCTCGAGTGGAAACGGCGCACCAGCCGAACATGGACCGCCTGCTCAAGCACTCGATAGTGAAGATGTCGATGAACTCAGTCACATCATTGACCAACTCGAAATGGACTATGCAGATGCCTTTGCTGATGGACGAATCGCGGAATCACCCGATAAACTTCGCCGAATTTTAGTTCGCTATTTTGGGGCATTGAATCACGAAACCACATATCCATCACCACCCTGCAACGCACCCCACTTCAGCACGGTGATCGAAGTTGATGGGACTCTTCGTCCTTGTTACTTTCTTCCGAGTTATGGTCGGCTCAAACCCGATGGCGAATCATTATCCGATGCACTCAATTGGGAGCCTGCCCAGCAATTACGCTATGCCTATCGCACCGGACAACGCGTCGAATGCACAATCTGTGTGTGTCCGCTTCACAAGAGTCCCAGAAACTTGTTGAGGATGGGATAATGCTATTCATTATCTTTTTAGGGGTCACGATCATGCTCATACGCTCCGTGATGGTCGTCATGGGCTTGTACAAAGAACCGATCATGCGTCAACTCGAACACTATGGCGAGGAACGCCCTTATAGCCCGCTATTACAGCTAATTGTCTGGTCGATTATCTTATTCGCGCTTTGTATCGTGATACTCTTCAATTCCAATTCAGCCATTATGCTATTTGTACTTTTGTCATTTCCCGGTCTCTGGCTTTATTGGCAAATCAGAGATTCTGTTTTGTCTTATCCTGATATATTCCTTGTCTATCCTCGCTGGTATCATCAACTCAACGCCAGCACGACCCGCGAAGAACGCCGACGCTTATCTTATATGTGGCTCGATTTACCTCCCCGTTTGCGTCTGCTTTACAATGCACGCGATGATGCCTTTTATTTGTGGGCTGAACTTGTCATGCTGAGCGTGGCATGAAACAGTTCATTCGTAGGCTCATCCGCAAGACACAGCCATCCCGACTGCCTACTTTATCTAGTGTGACTGCCTATAAGCAATGGGCGAAAAACTATCCGCCCCATCCGCACAACGTCCTCATGGAAATTGAGCAAGAAACGGTCACTCAATTACTTCCACAGATGAACGATAAGATTGTTCTGGATTTAGCCTGTGGCACAGGACGCTACGGACTCTTTGCTCAGCAACAGGGGGCGAAACAAGTCATCGGCTTTGATAACAGCATGGCAATGCTCACAGCTGGCGATTTGTTGCAAACGGCTTGTGTAACCATGACACAAATCCCCCTCACTTCGTCATCTATTGATCTTGTCATCTGTGGGCTAGCAGTGGGGCATGTGACAGATATTGAATCCATTATGAAAGAAATCGGGCGCATCCTGAAACCTAAGGGTCAGGCAGTTATTAGTGACTTCCATCCCTTTCAAACCCTACAGGGACACCAGCGCACCTTCCAATCAGACAATGGAGTGGTCGCCGTTGAGCATTACCTTCATCTCTATGAGACGATGCATTACGCATCAAAACAAGCCAATCTGCAATTGGTTGATGTGCGCGAACCAATGTGGCAACCCAATGCGGAAGCACAACCGATGCCAATCGTCATTGTATATCGTTTTCAAAAAGGTATTTAGCCTGACGGTTTCTTGGGGATAGCCACCAGATAAATCCCAAACAAAATCGCCAATATTGCAGGGGGCAAACATAGTGAAATCAGAATTCGCGGAACATCCTCCACACCACTATTTTCCAATAGAGAGTATACAATGATAAATAACACAATGGGAACGACGGCTACAAATATGCC
>JANQRM010000057.1 GCA_028284565.1 Anaerolineae bacterium
GGAACGAAAGTTTGAATTGGATGTGGATTATGTAGACCAAGTTTCTATCTTGATGGACATCCAAATCCTGTGGAAAACCGCCATGAAGTTGCTCCGTCCGCAAGGCATCAGCCAAGCTGGACATGCCACCGCACCCTACTTCACCGGAACAAAATCCGAAGCGAAAGCATAAGCATAAACCAGCAAAATGTGAGGGTGGACAGATGTCCGCCCTTTTTTATTTTGTACCCAAGGGCAAGGCACGTATCCCTAGATGATTGGCGATGGGGCGCAAGCGTCCGGGAATTCCGTTGTGAATAGGCGAACTAAGTGTAATGGGATTGCCGTGTTCATCCGCTATCACCAACACCGACGAGCCACCACCATCGAGATTGAGTGCACGATACGCGCCATAATCGAGCATAACTTGTGCCAATTCAGGCATGGTCGCGCCGACGCTGTAATTCGGCTGTCGTCCATCCACGACCACAATAATCAGCGTGTTTTCGTCTTCACTGAGACCAATCGCGGTACGGGGATGCGGTTTTTGGAGATAGCTATTATCTGGCTGGAATGTTTGCACCTCGCCATGTTCTATCAGCATGATGTTGCCAGAGACAGCATTATAGGGCGACTCAACTGACTCAAACACAACACGATTATCTGACGAGATATAGACTGTTTTGGTGTGTTCTGGTGACATATAACCGTCGCTTGTTTGCTCACCTAACGAATAAGCAATCCCGCGTACATCGACTCCCTCGCCATCATGCGGATAATAATTAAAGGGTCCATTGTCCTTCCATGGTTGGAAAAAATCGGCATTAATCCCTAACTGTAAATCAAATTCATCTACAAATTGCTCAACCGTCCGCGCAGAGAATTCATGATCGTCAATATCATCATTCGGTGTGGTGAAAAATTCGAGTCCATCTGCCCTTAGATCAACTTGGATGACATGGAGTATCATCGCCGTGGGTTGCATCCGAACCTCGCGGGTATATGTGATGCCATTGAAAAGGGGTTGATTGTTAATCGGGTTCGGTAGTGGTCGATTGTTCAACCAGACAGAATATCCGAGAATGAGCAGTAAGATGATAAGGACGATTAGAATAACTAAGTTGAACAACTGCTTAAGTGTGGCTCGTAAGTCAAAGTACATGATTACCCTCTATTACTTGGCGACTGAACTCGACTACCCGTAAAAATGTTCCATTAACTCATCTTCTTGGAGATACTGAAGGGCTTGTCGATAGATAGCTCGTAATGTTCCAGTCCGTAATGGCTTTTTACCATGCACAGGAATGGTGAGAAATTGATTTTTTCCCTCTATAGTTCGTCTGAGGCGATAATGACTGCCACGGATACGAATGACTTCAAATCCATATTGTTCAAATATCTTCAACAATTCTTTACCGGATAAGCTACGCAATTTCGGCATAATTTTCAGGCAGATTGATGATTAATTGAATTCGAGGATTAGGAGACAGATTAAACTCCGCAATAGTATCCGTTTCATCTAGGCACACATCAATTGCCTCTTTTAAATTATGCATGAGTTCGTCCCATGTATAGCCTTGTGTGACCAATGAGATGAGGTCATTGGTAGCAATATAAACCCCATTTTCAGCCTCATCTTCCACGCTGTATTCGACTTGAATTTGCAACATATCTTGAAGTTCACTCATGCATGTTCCTCCTGAAATGCTAGCCAATCGGCGACGCTAAAACGTTGTTTGAAGGTGAAGGCGCGGGGTGTGGGACCGTGTTGTTCGAGGTGTTGTAGGGCGAATTTCCCGTTTTCTACAGTCGGAATCGACCCTGATTCTATCCACCACATGGCAAGGTGTGGCGTTGTCATGCGCTCGAACCAATCCCGACGCTGACGGAAGAACTCGACATGCTTCGTTTGATGTGTGTAGGCATAGAGTGCTTCGATACTTTCCCAGACGGACATATTGACGATGATTAGCTCATTATCGAAAACACGCAAGGCGGTCGCATCGCCATCTTCCGTTTGCAATCGCCAGACAAAGCCATCGGTCTGTTCAGCGAGGGCATTCATTGCATCGAGTCCGTTGACAAAGCCTTCAATCATGGGGTCGTTGATGGGGGCGCGGAGGAGGGCGATGTTGATTTGTGCGAGGTGATAATTGGACATCATTTTTTCTTCCTAACGATGAATTTTGAGCAAATTTCTAACGCATTACCAACCGAAACATATATTGATTCCTAACCAAACTGGGCAAAAGGGTGGACAAAAATCCACGAAAAGCGCGGAAACGACCAGAAACACCCCTTAAACGTCATTTTTTTACCATTTTATGCCTTCAAAACCTCAATTGCATTTCACCTATCACAAGTAATAAACCACCAGACTCAACATTGATTCGTGAATCAACCTATTGAGTTTTATCGGCAATGTTTTCTTTAATTTATCCAATCTCGGATGGTATCTCCCGTAACAAACTAGCACTGCTAGCAATCAGTCGGACGGGTGTGTCTTTCGTCTGCACGGTGTATAAGCGCGCATAGGCGGTGATGGAGGCATAGGCATCGGGAAATTGTAGAATCGCCTCGCCGATGAGTCCGGCTTTGAGCATCAAATCGAGGCAGGTGTCTTTATCCTCAATGTGGAAGTTCGCGCCTTGCCAATTCATGGGACCTTCCAGATAACCCACATCGGAGAAGAGCAGATAAAAGGCGGGTATCTCGCTTTGTCCTTTGAAGACGCTCACATACAAGCGTGAGAGCTTGCGATGATAATAATGCACCTGACAGCGATATTGGTCGGGTGTGGTGATGTTGAAGATGTTGTCACTGCCGGGTGTGGTTTTTGCCATCGGATTACTGGGTTGCTTGTTTGGAATGGTTGTCTCTGCTGGTGTGGGTATCGCCACTTGTGCAACGGACACAGGTTTTGTTGTGGGTTGCAGAACGCGCTTGGGCTTCATCTTCATGACAAAGCCCGGTTCATTCGCCCCTTGCCATTGTGCCAGCCTTTTCGCCAAAAACAAGCTGATAATCGTTAGGAAGATATAGGGAAGCATGCCGAGTATTTGTCCCATAAAAGTAAACACCATCAAATCTGAAGATGTAGACCAATAACCCATATAAGGATTAAATTCTGGCAAACTATATGAGAAACTCGACACAATACCATTGTCACTAAATGAATGTGCAAATACATTCAACAGCTCGTGAGTATAATAAGGATAGCGAACAGGCGGTTCTGGATAAAATCGCCATAAGCCAATTACATAGGTAAAGCCTAAGCTCAATATGATGGCTGACAGGATACGAATAAATAATGCCATCCCAAAGGCATGACAACGAGTGCGCTTAAACAAAACAGTCACAAGACCTATTGCTGTGACCAAAGCACCTTCAAGGATGATAAATACCCCCATCATCACAAGCGCGATAAGGAATCCTGAATCGATTGAAACATAGACATCCGAAATAACTGGAAGAAAGGAATATTGGAAATGAGGATTAAACCCTTGCTCGATTAGGCTGGTACGCGCCGAAATCCAGAACAACGCCCCAACCCGCAAGACATAGAGATAGCTAAAATCACGCAACATGAACTTCAGGACACCGAACCACTTGCCCTCAATAATGCGCGAACTATCCACTCCTGTTAATGTTAGGAGTTCCCAAGTTTTCCCACGAAGTTCCCGCCCGATAGAATCCACCGCATAATTGATGGCTTTGGTCTCGACAAAAATAATCGCTGTTAAATTCATAATCAGAAGCAAACCAACAACGATTTCTAAGGTCCTTTGGAAGTGTGGTGAGAATCCCCAGAGAAGCGGTGCGATGAGTAGAACAAAGGAAAAGCCATAAACCGCGTTCCAAAATAGACCATCTCTATCCCGTAGAAGATGCTTGATTTCGACTCTTTGGACGGGGTTATCGAGGATGTCTTGGCGTAAACGGGGGAGGGAAACCATGTCGGATACTCCGTGTTACTTCAGCGATGTCTTGCCTTTCATTATACACGGGGATGTGGGGAAGGTCTGAGAATCAAGCAAGTGATGAGTAACGAGTAATGAGTAACGAGTAGAAAGTGGGCAAGTGAAAAGTAGAAAGCTGACTAAAGGACTGAGGGATGAAACGAGTTAACGCAGGTGGGTAGACACTCACCGTCAAGATCGTAGAGGTCGCAAAGACGCAGAGAAATTGTACAAAGGTGTACAGACCTAAAATCAGCTTAGGGCGATTAATGTTAAAAATTAAGCCGATTCTGTGCCAAAATACGTTCATGTAAGGGCGATTCGCGAATCGCCCTTACAAAATAGGTACATAATTTGAATGATTTGTTTTGTTTTGAGTTATCTGTAACGCAGGTTGTTAAAATTGCGTATAAACTGTACCCATAAAATTCCAATTCGGTGTAAGATTTGGGGATGGGGACACGTCCATAAACAGGAAAGATGAGGAGTACGAAATCGGATGTCGCAACAGACACCAGAGCAAAAACGCTTAACCGAAATATTGGATTTCATCGCCAATGCACCCGATGATGAATCCATTATTGAGATGGATTGTAATGACCAATGTGAGCAAATCGCCAGCCTCGCCGAGCAAGTTGCCAATGGCATGGACTTGAGCGAAGCCTTGCCCAAGCTGGAACGTTATATGCAGTATTGGGGCGATTGCCGAGAAGAATTTTATGCCTTGGTCGCCGTGTTGCGTGAAGAAAATCTGGCTGATAGTACGGATGCTTAAGCCTTCCGTTAGCATTTTCCTGTGAAATCACAAGCGTTATTCAGACCACATCATTCATTCAAACTATGAAGGATTAGCAAACGATGAAAAAAGAACGTGTCGTCATTATCGGGTCGGGTCCAGCTGGTATGACCGCCGCGCTGTATACGGCTCGCGCCCAATTGAACCCGGTGGTTATCGCGGGTAATCAACTCGGTGGACAAGTCGCCATTACGCACGAAATCGAGAATTATCCGGGATTCCCCGAAAGCCTCAGTGGACCGGAACTGGTGCAACGTATGAAGGAACATTCGGAGAATTTTGGCGCGACCTACGAATTTGATTTGGTCGAAAGTGTCGATTTCTCGAATGGTTCGCCTTTCATCATCAACACACTTAACGGCGAGACTTACAGTGCCGATGCGGTCATCGTGACAATTGGCGCAGACCCACGCAAGCTGAGTGTCCCCGGCGAACAAGAATACACAGGACGCGGTGTGAGTTACTGTGGCACCTGTGATGGGTTCTTCTTCCGTGGCAAGGATATTATCGTGGTGGGTGGTGGTGACTCCGCACTCGAAGAAGCCATCTTCCTGACTCGTTTTGCCGAGAGTGTGAACATCATCCATCGTCGGGATGAATTGCGCGCCGGTGTGCAATTGCAGACACGCGCCTTCAACAATGAGAAAATCAACTTCACGTGGGATACCGTGGTTGATGAGATTCTGGGCAACGACGACGGTAGTGTTCATAGCGTCAAAGTGACGAATGTGAAGACGGGTGAATCGGACGTTCTGCCAACGGAAGGTGTGTTCATCTTCATTGGTC
>JANQRM010000090.1 GCA_028284565.1 Anaerolineae bacterium
TTTGCAAACCTCTGCCTTACCACTTGGCTACGACGCCATAGACAGTGCATTATAGAGATAGTCATCGACGATTTCAAGTCTAAACGCGCCTCCTAATGCCTAAATCCTGACTTGCACTCCCATCGCAAACACGCCACAATACACGCTATGAATGACGAACATGAAACCCTTGAAGAATTTGAAGCGGAAGAATCGTCACCAGACGTTGAGGCGACAGGTGACCAGTTCACGCCAATACCCAACGATTTCAATATTGACGAGGCATTAGCCGCAGTCTCCCGACTGGATGAAATTGCCGCCTCTGTACGCGGTGATGAGTCTATAGAGGCGATTGAAACAATCGACATTGATGAGGAGGTTGTTAATGTCGAGAGTTCTGAAGATGAAGACCAGATTGCTATTCTCGATGATGAAAGCGAAATCGAGGAATATGAAGAAGTAGAAAGTCAACCCACAGCATATGTTGAGACTGAATTTGAGCATCCCCCCATGATGACTCTGCAACGGGGACAATCAGCTTCAGTCATTCCAGCCTTGATCTTGATGGTAATTGGGGCATGGTTGACGATTAGCCTCACCACAGGAACCTTAACCTTAAATGCTTCAGCACTCTTGCCCTTAATTGGCATCATCTTAGGAGTGGTCTTTCTTTCACAATGGATTCAATCTCGTCGCTGGTCACAGGGGAGTTTCTTCACAGGAGTGCTGTTGCTCTTGAACAGTGCAGTTTTGTTCTTCTTACTCCAACCAAATGATTACTCCCTCGTCAATGCTTGGACTTTGTTTATTCTAGCTACCGGACTCGCTGTAATCTTAACAGGGATGTTGACTCAGCCATCCATACCACGCTTGAGTATCATCGGCTTTCTACTCATCCTTGCTGGGATAGTCGGCTTTTTCGCAACATCCGGCTTCCTTGCCCCGTCAATCTCCGACGTCCTCGCCCAAATCTGGTTTATCCCCATCGGGATTACCATCCTCTTTTTGATATTGCCGATTTTCCGTCGCGCCAGAAACTAATGCACATCGCCATAGATGCCAGTCGTACCACAGTCAACCGGATAACTGGCACAGAACGTTATGCCCGCCAACTGATTCATTATCTCATCCAGCTCAATGACACTTTGGAACAACCCCATCAATTTTTCCTCTACTTCCGAGATGAGCCAATAGCCGACCTATTCCCAAATTCACCCCATGTTCATCATAGAATAATTCCTTCTCCTCGCTTATGGACGCATTTCCGGTTTGCTCATGCAATTTGGCGAGATAAACCCGATGTCACCTTTGTCCCATCACACACGCTACCGATTGCCTTTCCCGGTAAATCGGTAGTTACAGTGCATGATTTGGGCTTTCGCTATTTTCCAAATGCACACTCTACATTCCAACGTTTCTATCTCGATACAACAACAGGTGTGAGTCAAGCTCGCGCCGATTTGGTTCTTGCCGATAGTCAAGCTACTGCTGACGACTTACACAAATTCTATGGCACACCACCTGAAAAAATTCACGTCATCTACCCCGGTGTAGACAAACTCAATATCACCAATCGAGAAACCGTCCGACAAAAATACAAACTCACAGAGACCTATTTTCTTTTTCTAGGGACGCTTCAACCACGCAAAAATATCGCTCGCATCATTCAAGCCTTCACTCAATGGAAAAAAGCGAATCCTTCAGATGTCGCATTGGTTCTCGCTGGGGGAAAAGGCTGGTTGTTCGATGAAGCATGGCTAGAAGGGGCTACGGATGTCATTCTGACAGGCTATATTGATGAAGCAGATAAAGGCGCGCTCTACGCCGAATCGCTTGGTCTTATATTTCCAACCCTCTATGAAGGCTTCGGCTTTCCGGTGATTGAAGCCATGCCTTGTGAAACGCCTGTGATTGCCAGTAACACATCGAGCTTACCCGAAATCGTGGGGGAGGCAGGCTTATTGGTGAACCCAGAAGACACTTCAGCGATTGTCGGGGCAATGAATAAATTGTATCAAGACTCAGCATTACGACAGACATTGATTCAAAAAGGTATCCAACAAGCGAAGAAATTTACGTGGGAACAAACCGCACAGCAAACCATGAAAGTCATTACGAGTCTTGCTTGATAGCTTGTGGATTAACGATAAAATCCACATAATGATGACTTACAACAACATTCGGAATGCAAACAACTGATGAGTCACCGCTTTTTATTGGTTCAATTAGCAGATATTGGAGACTTGATTCTCACAACTCCGGCTATTGCCTCGCTACGAGAATCGCATCCTAGTGCCCATCTGACTCTGTTAACCTCGTCACACTCGGCGGTGATTCTGCCCGACGATTTAGTCGATGAAGTTATCACCTTTGACAAACAAACGACAGTCAGTGCATGGTCATTATTCCTGCCCGCCAATTTCAATCGCATCATGCAATTGCGACAAGGTAAATATGATACGGTCATTTTCTTCCATCATTTCACACTCAAACTGGGGGTATTTAAGTTTCGGTTGATTGCTTTTGCCAGTGGAGCGAAACACCGAGTAGGTTTAGACAATGGGAATGCTGGCTTTCTCACACATAGGATACAAGATGAAGGCTTCGGCGATCAACATCAAGCGCAATACTGGCTGGATTTAGTTGGCTTAGTGGATGCAGATTCATCGCCACGGCCCTTACAAGTTCAAACCGAATCCGATGTCTCGGACTTAATTGATACCGAAAGTGTGTCTCCGCGAATTGTGATTCATGCTGGTAGCGGGGGGTATAGTCCAGCGCGACGTTGGTCAGCAAAGAAGTTTGCCCAAGTTGCTGATGAACTCCATACACGCTATAGTGCGGACATTATTATTGTCGGAACAGAGCATGATGACGGCGCATTGGTAAATGAGCAAATGCAATTTACACCAACAGATTTAACTGGGAGAACTGACCTCACGCAACTTGCTGGTGTAATCCAACATTCAGATGTTTTTATCGGTGCGGATAGCGGGGTCATGCATCTTGCCGGAGCAACAGGTACACCTGTCG
>JANQRM010000099.1 GCA_028284565.1 Anaerolineae bacterium
TGCTCGGTACAGCCTATCTCCATGCTTTTGACGAAGCCGATGTGGTGCTGGTGACGGACATCTATGCCTCGCGTGAAAAACCTATTCCCGGTGTCAATAGCAAGATCATTGTCGATGCCATGACTCATCCGCGCGCACGCTATACACCATCGTTCGATGATGTTCTAAACTTTCTGCATTCGGCGATTAAGGCTCCAGCTGTAGTTCTCATTATGAGTGCAGGAGATGCACCCAAAATTGGCGAACAATTCCTCAGCGACCTGCAAGGCGACGATGAGTGACGTGGGACACGCTCTTTCAGCAACAACTCCTCCAAAATGAACCTTTAGCTAAGTACACCGCGGCAAGGCTTGGTGGCAGGGCTGACTGGCTCTATATTGCCAAACCCAAGTCCTCTGTTGATGATTTAATTAACATTATCCAAAGCGCGTGGAAAGCCGATATTTCGGTGCGCTTACTTGGCGGTGGCGCGAATGTCCTTGTATCAGATAAGGGCTTTCGGGGTTTGGTCATCGTCAACCACCTGTCCGACATTCGCTTTGAAGAAGACATCATTCATGCTAACAGTGGGACGAGTCTCGTCCATCTCGCACGACGTTGCCAATCCCAAGGGTATAAGGGCATGGAGTGGGCAATTGGTGTGCCGGGGACCGTTGGCGGGGCAGTTGTCAACAATGCGGGAGCGCATGGCACGGAGATGAAAGATAGTATCGTCACCGTGACAATCCTTGATGCTGAACAGGGACAACAGCAACTGCGTCATGCTGATTTAAATTTCGCCTATCGAGAATCTGCACTCAAGAAGCGACCAGATAAGCGTTTCCTCGTTTTGTCGGCGACACTAAAACTGGGAAAAGATCATCCTGATGCCATTCAGGAGCGCATGAATGAATTCAACGCCTATCGCAAGCGTACTCAGCCCCCCGGCGCGAGTTTGGGCAGTATCTTCAAAAATCCTCCGAATGATTATGCTGGACGACTCATCGAATCTTGCGGATTGAAAGGCTACACCATTGGCAACGCCCAAGTCTCGCCTGTCCATGCCAACTTTTTCATCAATGCAGGCGGAACAGCGACTGCCACGGATTACTACCGCCTTATCCAACACGTCCAATCAAACGTCCAGCACCAAACAGGAATCAGCCTCCAGCTTGAAGTCGAACTCTTTGGTGAATGGGATACCTAAGCAAAAGCTGAATTGCCATCACTTCCAAGCAGATGTACACTACTAGCAACAGGAAATCTGACTGGAATTAGGTTTGATTCAACCATGACCCAACGTCGTCGCCGGACAGGACGCAACACCCGCACGACTGGCATCATCCGTCGCTCACGGGATACGACTACCGCCGAAACCCCACTGGTCGAGCATGGGCAAAGTCGGCGTAATTCAAATGTCGGCTGGCGCATTGTCAGTGGCTTTATTGTGGCGTGTCTGGTTGGCTTGCTCTTCTTAATGTTCTCTGTCGATGCTTTTTATGTCAATGCGATTAGCGTGGGCGGGAATCAGTATCTCACAAAAGAGGAGATATTCGCCTTTACAGATGTTGCCAGTGTGCATCTTTTCTGGTTGGACACACAGGAGATTCGAGAGAATATCTTGCGCTCGCCCTCCGTTGCCGATGCACGGGTGACACTGGGTTGGCCCCCCGACATGGTACAGATTGTTGTCGAAGAGCGCGAACCAGCACTCGTCTGGTTACAGGAAGGTGTTGCGCTGTGGGTCGATTTGCAGGGGCGAATGATGTCTCAACGCGAAGAACGTCCGGATTTGATTCATATCATCGCGGAAACGAGTGGCTTTGGTGAAATTATTGACGGTACAGAAATCCCTGTTGATTTGGTCTATGGCGCGTTACAATTACATGAGTTGCTCCCTGACCTCGACCAACTCCGCTATAATCCAAAAAAAGGCTTGGGCTATAAGAATGCCGACGGATGGGACATTTGGTTCGGCACAGGGCAAGACATGCTCAACAAAGTTGCGGTCTATGAAACTTTATCAGAAAATCTAAAAGCGCGTGGTATTCAACCGGGTGAACTCAATTTATCTGAAACAGAGGCTCCGGTTTATACAGTTCTATGGGGGCGATAATAAGCAACAATGGGTGATTTAGTCGTTGGTTTAGATATTGGTACGCATAAAATCTGCACCATCGTGGGGGAGGTGCGTCCCGACGATATTTTTGTCGTGGGTTTAGGCATCGAGCCCAGCAAAGGCATGAAAAAGGGTGTAGTCAATGATATCCAAAAATTGACCACTGCCATTGCCTCTTCTGTCCATCAAGCCGAAAAAACCAGTGGTTATGATATTAGCCGTGCCTTTGTTAGTGTGGCGGGAAATCACATCTCCTCCCTCACGAGTCGGGGCATGACAGGCATTGTAGGACAACAGAGCGTACAACCCGATGACCTTGAAAAAGCAATGGATAACGCACGTGCCATTGCCATCCCGCATAACCGTGAAATGCTCCATGTCGTCCCGCGTAGTTACACACTCGATGGACAAGAAGGCGTTCGTCACCCGATTGGAATGCACTGCTTCCGCCTTGAAGTGGATGCTCATATCATTACTGCATCATCGACAAGTTTGGCAAATGTCGAACAAGCTTGTGAATCGGCAGGCATCTTTGTAGACCGCTTTATCCTCAACCCACTTGCATCAGGCGATGCCATTCTCACCGACCAAGAACGGGAGATGGGTGTAGCTGTCATTGACATTGGCGGTGGCACAACCGATATGGCGATGTTCATCGAAGGCACGGTCTGGCATACAGCTGTCTTGGCGATTGGTGGCGACCATGTGACACAGGACATCACTTACTGGATGCGGGTTCCCTTTGGCTTAGCAGAATTGGTCAAGATACAACACGGTCATGCCCGACAACGAGATGTGAGTTCCCTCGAAAAATTCCAATATACCCCCTTTGGGGAGGGGATGCCAGAAGAAAAATCGCGTAAAGAATTAGCCATGGTGATTGAAGCGCGAGTCGAAGAAATCTTCGAGATGGTCCAAAAAGAGATCAAACGCTCTGGTTATGGGGGCTTGCTCCGAGCTGGGGCGGTGATTACAGGCGGAAGTTCGCAATTACCCGGTTTAGGTGATGTCGCCTCTGATATACTCGATTGTCCTGTGCGTCTTGCCAAACCAGAACGCATCACGGGTATGTCTGACCAACTCCGCAACCCATCCTACAGCACGAGCATCGGTCTCTTACGCTTAGGATTGGAGATGGACTCTGTCTATGAGAGTGAAAACGGCAACGGCAGTGTGCCGGGCGCGAATTTCGGGAACATGGTCGCAGGCTTTTTACGTCGATTCCTACCCGATAATGATGACTGATAGGGATTCTGTACTATTTAATCGCTGTTAACACCGTACAAAGCATGGATTTCAATTTGCAAAGCCTTATGATATGCGTACAATAGGGACTTAAGCAGTCTGCTTGCATGTTTTTTAGGGGACAAAGTTTATGACAGAAGAAATGTTCATTGGTGAAAACTTCGCTCAAATCAAGGTGGTGGGCGTAGGCGGTGGCGGTGGGAACGCTGTCAATCGGATGATTAATGAAGGCTTGGGGGGCGTTGAATTTATTACCATCAACACCGATAACCAAGCACTCATGATGGCAAAGTCGAAAACCAAAGTCCGCATCGGTGATAAGCTGACACGCGGCTTGGGCGCGGGTGGCAATCCAGAAATTGGGAAGAAAGCTGCCGAAGAAAGTTCTGAGGACATTTACGAAGTCCTTCGCGGGGCTGATATGGTCTTCATCGCCTGTGGTATGGGCGGTGGTACAGGCACAGGCGCTTCCCCGATTATTGCACAAATCGCCAAAGAACTCGGCGCATTAACTATTGGTGTCGTGACCCGCCCCTTTACATTTGAAGGCGCGCGTCGCGGACAACTCGCCAATGCTGGAATCGAAACGCTCAAAAGCCAAGTTGATACGCTGATTGTGATCCCCAATGACCGTCTGCTCCAAATTGCTGATAAACGATCAACCTTGCAACAAGCCTTTTCATTAGCAGATGATGTCCTGCGTCAAGGTATTCAAGGGATTTCCGAACTGATTACCGTGCCAGCCCTCATTAACCTTGACTTTGCGGATGTCCGTACGATTATGTCCGAAGGTGGTGCGGCACTCATGGCTGTCGGTCATGCAGCAGGGGATGATCGCGCACGTCAAGCCGCAGAGATGGCGATTACGAGTGGCTTGCTTGATGTCACGATTGATGGCGCGCGGGGCATCCTCTTTAACATTACAGGTGGCACAGATCTCACGCTCTTTGAGGTTAATGAAGCCGCTGCGATTATCCGCGAAAGCGCACATCCCGAAGTCAACCTTATCTTCGGTGCACAAGTTGATGATAGCATGGGTGACGAAGTACGGATTACAGTGGTTGCCACAGGGTTTGAACGCGGACGTGCAGAGCGACGCATTACAGGTGACTCTGTCTTTGCACCCCGTCAACAACAACCCCGTGAAGAGCAACCGATTCAACGCCAAGCTCCACCACAGCAACCCGTACAGCGCGACGAACCGCCGATACAGCAACGTCCGCCTGTGCAACAACCACCGGCACAACCGCCGCAATCTCCACAACGTCCCCCACAACAACCAGTGGAGCCAACGGTCTATGATGATACTGAGATGCCAGCCTTCTTGCGTCGCCGTCGGGATCAAAAGTAGTTATAACAGTTTTGAAACATTGAGGCGACTTCATCACGAGGTCGCTCTTTTTGATTCCAGCCAAAAGAACATAACCTTGTGTGCAAAAGGGAACTTATGCCAAATTTGATGCTAATTTCATGCCTTTGTGCGCTTTTTGCAGACGATTCTTGGGCAGAATCAACAGAACAGGCTTTCGTATAATTCATGTTACAAATTCAAACCATTTTCTAACCATTCTCACCCCCAAAGTTAGTGGACAAGCCTCATTGGACGTGATATAAATTGACCTATAGCTTTTGATTATTTGGGTTGTTTTGGTTGGGTTCTCACACTTTCCCAACAACATGATTTTTCACCACAAACAACGCCAAAATCTTAGGGAAATGCAACTGAGTTAAACATACTGCGGATTATTCTTTTCGTAATAATCACGCGAGTTTTTAGTGTCAATTGGCACCTATCGTACAAGTATTAAGAAGGGGCGTTCTGTCGATGGTAAAATCCCGCGAGACCAAAAATAATCTTCATGACTTAGGCTACAAAATCTTTTTGGATCGCTATGCCCAAAAGGATATGACCCGCGAAACACTTGAAGTCGGCGACACAATGATAGTGGTGGTCGATTCCAAAACTGGTCAGCGTGAAGTCGGCAAAGTGACCGCGCTTGACTTACCCACCGTTACAGTTGAATTGCTTGATGGCGAGGTCGTCACGCGCGATATTGCCAAGGTGGATAAACCCCTCGAAGTCCGTCCAGAACAAATGATGGAACGTGTCGCACGAGGCATCGCCGAAATCGAAAAGACTCCTGAACTCCAGCAAGAATGGGCAGAGAAATTCCGTTGGGTACTCGACGATTGGAAATTCGTTCCCGGCGGACGTATCCTAACTGCGGCAGGCACAGACCAAGAACTGACCTACTACAATTGCTATGTCATCGCCTCTCCGCATGACTCCCGCGAAGGCATCATGAAAACGCTCACCCAAATGACGGAAATCATGTCACGTGGTGGTGGCGTTGGAATCAATATCTCCACGCTTCGTCCACGCCATGCCTACGTCAAAGGCGTAAACGGACGGTCCAGTGGTTCCGTCTCATGGGGCGCACTCTATAGCTTCGTCACAGGCTTGATTGAGCAAGGTGGCTCGCGGCGCGGCGCATTAATGTTAATCCTCAATGATTGGCATCCGGATGTCTTCGATTTCATCAATAGCAAGCGACAAGCGGGACAAATCACCAACGCCAATATCAGCGTGGGGGTGTCCGACAAATTGATGGAAGCAGTGAAAGCCGATGCTGATTGGGAACTCGTATTCCCCGATACGGGTGACCCCGATTACGACGAACTCTGGGACGGCGACATTGACACATGGCGCAATGCTGGGCATGATGTGTTTCATTATAAAACAATCAAAGCCCGTGAACTCTGGGATGCCATTATCGAAAGCGCGTGGGCAAGTGCCGAACCCGGTGTCTGGTTCCGTGAACGCTCCAACAAAATGGCAAACTCGTGGTACTTCAATCCGCTGATTTCAACTAATCCATGCGGCGAACAGCCATTAGGTGCGTGGTCGGTTTGCAACTTGGGTGCGATTAATCTCTCCAAGTTCTATGATGAAGATAAGAATGCTGTCGATTGGGATGAGCTGAAGAAGACCGTCCGGTTCTCAACCCGCTTCTTGGATAATGTGATTGATTCCACGCCCTACTTCTTCCAAGAGAATGCCGATATGCAACTCTCGGAACGTCGGGTTGGTTTGGGAACAATGGGTATTGCCGAATTGATGCTCAAGCTGGGAATCCGTTACGGTAGTGATGAATCCGTCGAATTCATCGACAAGGTATACAAACCCATCGCTGTCACAGCTTATGAAACCTCTGTGGGTCTCGCAGAAGAAAAAGGGGCATTCCCCAGATTCGATGCCGAAAAATTCCTTGAAAGTGGCTATATGCAACAAATGCCCGATGATCTTCGGGTGAAAGTTGCTAATCATGGTGTAAGAAATGTCACCTTGTTAACACAAGCCCCGACAGGCACAACTGGAACCATGGTCAACACCTCTACAGGAATCGAACCCTTCTTCTCGTGGAAATACTATCGCAAGAGTCGCTTGGGATTGCATGAGGAGCAAGTGCCAATTGTCCAGCAATGGCATGAAGCCAACCCCGATGAAGAGGAATTACCGGACTTCTTCGTGACAGCAATGGATTTAAGTCCCGACGAACACGTCAAAGTACAAGGCGCATTCCAGAAGTGGATTGACTCCGCCATCTCTAAAACCTGCAATGTGCCAAATGAATATACCGTCGAGCAGGTCAGCGAACTCTACAAGTATATGTACGAACTCGGATGTAAGGGCGGAACAATCTACCGCGATGGCAGTCGTAGTGAGCAAGTTCTCATGCTTGAAGGCGATGAACGTGCCGAAGATGAGATGAAACAAATCAAAGGTGAAGAGAAATCTGCCAAAGCCGAAAAGGTAGAACAAGTCGCCACACCGCATCGCGTCTATCCTCGTCCAGACAAACTCAACGGTACAACGGTTCGCGCCCAGACTCCTTTCGGCAAAGCCTATATCACCATCAACAGTGATGATTCCGGCTGTCCCTTTGAAGTCTTCATCACCGTAGGCAAGGCAGGCAGTGACATTCAAGCCGATGCCGATGGCTTGGGACGCATGATTTCGCTCCAATTGCGCTCCACAGCACCCCACAACCGCTTCGATATGCTCAAGCTCATCATCGAACAATTGCAAGGCATAGGTGGCGCGAGTCCCGTGGGTTTTGGACCCAAGCGCGTTCTCTCTATGCCAGACGCGGTTGCTCGTGCCTTGGATGAGAATTACTTCCAAAACGATA
>JANQRM010000100.1 GCA_028284565.1 Anaerolineae bacterium
TATCGTTTTCGGTGTAGAATTTTGGGTCTACACCCAAATCATTGGCTTTAGAGCGCACATAACTCAAGGCAATTTTGGCACTCTCTTGCATGACGTCACCGAGTTGTCCGGTATATTGGAAGCCTTTACTCCCGGGCATTTGGGTGGCTTCAATAAAGAGAACATCTCCGCCGACTGGTGTCCAAGCTAAACCTGTTGCAACACCGGGTAGATCGGTACGGTCTTCGAGTTCGGTACGATGCCCGTAGCGCGGATTACCGAGGAGTTCACGGATTTTCTCACCATCAATGTTAACTTTATCTTGTTCACCAGAAGCGATTTTGGTTACGATTTTGCGTGCCGTCCGTCCGATTTCACGTTCTAAGTTACGAACACCCGCTTCACGGGTATAATCTTCAATGATGACCTTAAGTGCCTCATCCCTAAATTCGATTTCCTCTGAACGCAACCCATTTTCACGAACTTGACGTGGCACGAGGTATTGTTTGGCAATGGCTAACTTTTCTTGTTCAGTGTAGCCACTCAGTTGGATAATCTCCATACGATCTCGCAACGGTCCGGGAATGGTATCGAGTGAGTTGGCAGTGGTTATAAACAGGACATTGCTCAGGTCATAGGCAATATCAAGATAGTGATCTCGGAATTCGGAATTTTGCTCAGGGTCTAGGACTTCTAATAATGCCGACGAGGGATCGCCACGAAAATCGCGTCCAAGTTTGTCGATTTCGTCCAGCATAATCAGTGGATTATTCGACTCAGAACGACGAATCGTTTGCACAATACGACCCGGCATGGCGCCGATATAGGTACGACGAAAACCACGGATTTCAGCTTCATCGCGCACGCCACCCAGACTCATACGAATGAATTTACGTTCCATAGCTCGTGCGATGGATGCACCTAATGAAGTTTTGCCAACACCGGGTGGACCAACGAAGCAAAGAATGGCTCCGGTACGGTCACGGCGGACATAATCGCTCACTTCATCTTTATCGAATTCTTCAGCCCGTTCTTCACGCAATTTACGCACAGCCAAGAACTCAAGAATGCGTTCTTTGATGTCTTTCAGACCATAATGGTCTTCATCAAGAACATCCCGTGCATGAGAAATATCAAGATTATCTTCGGTTCGTGTTTGCCACGGCATGCTGACTAGCCAATCCAAATATGTGCGTATGACACCATATTCAGCAGAGGCAAGCGGTAATTTTGATAAGCGGTTTAACTCGCGTTCAGCTTCCTCTTTGGCTTCTTCTGTCATGCCCGCTTCGTCTATTTTCTTTCGGAATTCGCTTATCTCTGCACTTTGATCGTCGCCTTCGGCTAATTCCCGTTGGATAGCCCGCATCTGTTCCCGTAGATAGTATTCGCGCTGGGTTTTCTCCATCTCAGATTGGGCTTCGTGTTGGATTTTGCGCCCAATTTCCAAGACCTCGACTTCCTTGCTCAACAGTCGCAGGAGTAACTTCAATCTCTCTTCGACAGTTTCAAGTTCAAGCAATTGTTGAGCATCATCTAAGTCGATCCGTACATATGTTGCGATAGAGTAAACCAACTGCAAGGCGCTATCTACATTCAAGGCAGATTGAACCAGTTCCGAAGGGATACTTGGCATAAGATCGGCGAGTTGTTTGAAGAGGTTCTCGACATTCCGAACTAAGGCTTCGATTTCGACAGCTTCTTCATCAACCGTTGGTTCTGGAATAGGACTGATTCTGGCTTTGAGATAAGGCAGTGTTTCTGTGTAAGTTTCGATGTCAACTGCACGTAGCCCCCGAACCAACAGGCGAATCGTTCCATCCGACGCACGGAATAAACGATGAATAATGGCTAGTGTCCCAACTTGATAGACATCTTCGGGCCCAGGCGTTTCTTGCTCAGGGTCTAAGGATGTGACCAATGTTACCAAACGATTGCCAGCCGCCACATCATCGACAAGTTTAATACTACGACTCTGCCCGACTGTAAGTGGAATGGCAGTATGAGGATAAACCACTAAGCCGCGCAACGGCAAAATCGGCATCTCACCGGAAATATCTTCGATATCAGCGATTTCAGCCGTTACAGATGTCTCTATCCCACCTAAGTCATCGTCATCTTCTAAGCCAATCAATTGGGATAGCAGATTCTCTAATTCGTCACTCATTCAATGTTCCTTCAACTTTACGGATATGTTTTGACACACGTCGTTATGATTCACATTTACGGTTATCGCCAAATACAAATAAGGCACGATTCCTCGCGCTTATCTGCATACTATACCTGAAATGAGTAAAAAGAATATTAGATTGGCATAAAAAATCGAGAATCCAAAAGCGGGGAATCTTCACCCAAAAGCATGCAATTTCGAGTACAATGAGTTTATTGTTGTTCCATAGTCATGACATCAATATAAAAAGGATAAGTCCTATGGCAGATTTAATCAAAATTATGTCCCGTGTCGAGTTATTTCGGGAGTTGAATGATGACCAACTTGCCCGTATTGGGGAGATTAGCCAGCAAGAATTGTTTTCGCAGGGAGCTGTGATTTGCTCACAAGGCGATGTGGGCGATAAAATGTACATTATCGGAGACGGGCAGGTTGAAATTGTTGTTACTGATAAACAGGGACGTAAAAACTCTGTTGTTTATCTAGGGTCTGGGCAAATCGTTGGGGAAATGGCATTAGTCGATGAAGGCACACGCTCGGCTTCAGTTGTCGCTACGGATGAAAATACCGAAATTTATAGTATTCCCAATGATCGTTTCACTGAATTATGTCGGACAAATACGGACATCGGTTATATTATGATGCGGAATATCGCCCAAGACTTGTCTTTCAAGTTACGTCATGTTGATGCCAATCCTACCGACTCATAAATTGGAGGTGTTGGATGATTTATAAAGTGAGTTATGTGGTGCAGGGTGGTAAATATCCCGGTGGGATTAAAAATGTTGAAGAAGAACCGAAAGTCGGGGATCAGGTCAAGATAGGTCCTGTGACCTGTGAAATTGTTGAAGTTCATCAGATTATGCCACCGCGCGGAGATTTCCTCTTTCTGCATGCGACGGTTAAGCCCTTAGATGAGAATGGCGATTAATTCACCTAGAATTCAAACTCGTCGAAATCTTTGCATAGGTGAATAGGTCCATCATAGGTTTCGGCGGCTTCTTCAACTAAAGGGTCAGGATCGGTATTCCACACTTGATAATGAATCAAATAGAGCGATTTCGCGCCTGCTTGGGTAGCGATTTCGCCTGCTTGACGAGCGGTGCTATGTCCGGGTGGGGGACCTGCAGCCTCATGAATTAGTATGTCAGCATTCTCAGCGATTTTTAGCACACCATCACAGGGTTCGGTATCGCATCCATAAGCGAGAACTTTGCCATTGTGTTTATTTTCAATCCGCATCCCAATGGTCGGAACAAAGTGTAAAACCGGAAAAGCGCGTATCCGAAAATCACGATTTTCTAATAATGGGGCATCATCTCGTTGGCTAATGCGGTTAAAAGATACTGGAAAGAAATTGGGCCATTCTTGCCAGCCATAGGCTTCCATTGTGTCTTCGATTCGATTGATACAGTGATGTAAGCCGTAGAACCGCAGAGGTGCTTTTCGTCCCAAGAGCCACATATGCATCATCATGTTGGGGATACCTGCTACATGGTCAGGATGAAAATGGGTCAGAATAATATCCTCAAGCTCTTCATCATTGAGTCCCAACTTCTGGATTTTCCCTAGTGGGTTTGACCCTGCATCAACCAAAACGGGGTTGTCTTCTTCACCAATGAGTAAAAAGTGGGAGTAATCGTGATGTGCGTCGTTTACTGCCGCCGCAGACCCTAGGATGACAACACGCGCCATACATTCGCCTTTAATACCATGCAAAATGAGTCATAGAACTTTATTATACGCAAATATTGACTTTCCACACACCAAAAATGAATGAGATACTTAGAATCCTATGTCAGAGCGAATTTACACAGTGTATAATACAAAAGAATTGAGTCTAAATAGGTAGGAATTGATGAATGGTTGACGTGATAGATCCTAACAATATACCTGTTTCGTCTTCTGAAGACTGGCAACCCGACCCAAAGCACCCGCGTCGTCGCCCCCCATGGATTCGAGTCAAAGCTCCAAGTGGTGAGGTCTATCAAAATGTCCGTGATTTGATGCGGAGCAAACAACTCCATACGGTATGTGAAGAGGCAATGTGTCCAAATATTGGAGAGTGTTGGGGGCGCGGAACAGCAACTTTCCTCATGATGGGCGATACTTGCACACGTTCTTGTGGTTTCTGTGATATTAAAACGGGTCGTCCAAATCCCCTAGATTGGGCAGAACCCAACCGTATTGCAGAGAGTGTGCGCGCAATGAATCTCCAGCATGTTGTGATTACGAGCGTGAATCGAGATGACCGTCCAGATGGCGGTGCACCAATATTCGCAATGGTGATTCGGCGGATTCGTCAGTTACAACCGGGATGTAGTATCGAAGTCTTGATACCCGATTTCAAAGGAAGCGAAACTGCACTCAAA
>JANQRM010000112.1 GCA_028284565.1 Anaerolineae bacterium
AAAATTTCGACATTGCCCAAGTCACTCGTTTTGATATCGCGCACACTAAAGATGAGATTCCAAATCAATGGAAAAATAACAATCCCTAGCACAATCATAGCGGTTGGAAGAGTCAAAGCATAAGCAAGATAGGTGATTCGAGACTGGATCGTGACTCGCTTATCTAAATAATCGCTACGTGGCAACAACAAGCCAGCGACAATTGCTAGTCCAAAAATAATAACAACTGCGCTACCCTGTGTGGACACAATACCAAGTCGTAGTCCAACTTCTCCCACGAGAATACCGAGAACTGCCCCTGCTAATGCGCCATGCACTGGATAATATCGTTTGAAGTATGCGGCATAAAAACCGGGCAATGCACCGATAATCGCCCAAATTGATAAACCAAAAATAAAATTAAACATCATCTCGCCTCTATCAATTTATTGGGGAAACAGGCGGAGGGAGGAGAGAGTGAAGGCTCTCTCCTCAAAAAGACTTGCGAATTAACCTTCTAATTCAAGCTGAAGATCTTCGATTTCGATTTGGATATTTTCTGCGGCTTCTTCGACAGAGATGTCCCCATTCATAAAGGCAACCAAGTTTTCTTGGATAAAGAAGACGGAACCAACCGAACTAGCGAGTGCGCTTTGTCCAACATCAAAGCCCATCTTCGTGTAACCTTCTGAACCACCGACGATGACTGCTAGGTCTTCCTCACTATAGAAGTCACCCAAAGGTGCCCGACGGTCAACACCAACATCGAGTTGCCCCCAACCATCAAGAAAGAGGGTGGGTTCGTCGGCTGTCCCAGCGCGCATCGGGAACTTACCTTCTGGCGCAACGCCAAGCGCATCCAAGTAGCCGTTATTGAACCAGAATTCGATAAAGGCTTCTGCTTCTGGATCAGCATTCGTGGTAATACCAAGATTAAAAGTGCTACCCCACGCGGCGGGGGCATCGTTGCTATAGCCACTAAACGCACCCACGAAGCCCGTATTTTCTGCGACATGCGCGGGGTTATCTTCACATTCAGCACAGGTTGGGTAGGCACTGTCCCGCAAGCCAGCCATTTCATCGAGAATGAAAGGTGACCAAATGGTCATACCACAACTCCCGCCGAGATAGTTAGCACGAGTTTGATCCCAATACCAACCTGCTTGTCCTGGACCATAGTTATTCATCAGGTCAGCATAGAATTGCATCGCTTCGATCATCTCTGGGCTATCCCACGTGATATTGCCATCAGCATCGACGAAGGTTGCACCATTGGCTAATGCGACGTGTTCAAAGGTTTGCCAAGTATATTGTTGATCAGCGGCATTCGGTCCACAGAAACCAATGATGCCCTCGTCCGGATTATGGATTGCAGCGGCGGCTGTCATGATATTGTCATAGCTGGTCGGTGCATCAACACCTGCGGCGGCAAACAAATCTTCACGGTAAAGCAACAGTTGTCCCCAACCATCGCTGGGAACAGAGCCGTATCCACCCATACCATCACTAGCCAGAGCCAGCGCACCACTACTAAAGGTGTCTATACCGAGTGATTCAATCAAAGCGGTATTACGAGCAACATCTAAAACGCCATCGGCAACCCATCTGCCTGTAAATTGAACGCTATGAAGCACAATATCGGGAAGAGTGTTAGAGGCTTGATTAACCGTCATCAAGCGCACTTGTTCATTTTCTTCCACAGGTACAAGGAGAACATCAACACCCGGATTTTCAGCCTCGAAGGCGGCGGCAATGGCTTCTTGACGCTCAACCCGTTCCGGTTGATTCTCACTCGTCCAAAAGACGATTTCGACAGTGTCTTGTGCGGTGACGGGCATCAACGACACCAATAAAGCAACCACTAACAAGAAAAAGAGTGACTTACGCATATTAAACTCCTTAGATTAAGGTATGAAACAAACTGAAAAACCTAGAGTCTGTTGATTCCATCGGGCCTCCTTTCACTTGTTGAATCGCTTACTCGAATCACGGACAATCAATTCTGGATCAACCAATCGCTGGAATGTATCAGTTGAATTTTTTCCATTTTCGATGACAGCGATCAGATTGCTGGTCAGTTCTTCACCTATATTATAAATTGGTTGGCGAATGGTCGTTAGGGAAGGTTCCGATTGGGCGGCGGCGGGAATATCATCATACCCCGCAATAGCAAACGTTTCTCCGACCAAATAACCATATTCCTTTGCGATTTCCAGCGCGCCAAGTGCCATCAAATCATTGCATCCGATAATGGCGGTCAAGTCATCATTGCGGCCAAGAAGGCTTCGAGCTGCTTGTTTGCCTCCGTCATAGCTCAAGTCCGCGTAGATACAATAGGCTTCTCGGAATGGTAGCTGATGCTGGTGCAAAGCGTCTCGGTATCCTGAAAGGCGATAGGGCGCAAAGGCGAAATTCTCTGGCGGTAATATGATCCCGATGTTGGTATAGCCTTGATGAATGAGGTGTGTCGTTAGGAGGTGGATTCCATATTGACTATCTACATCAATGTAGGAGAAATCGCTCTGTTCGTCTGGGGCTAAACGACCATGCACAATGAAAGGGTAATTCTGTTCTTGAAGGTAGTTGATACGCTCATCGTTACGATAGGTACGAGCGACGATGACACCATCCACTCGTTTTCCACCAACGATTCGTCGATAAGTATCTAATTCGGACCCGCTAGATGAAGCGGCACTCACTAAGACATCATAACCTTGTTGTGCTGATTGATTTGTCACAGCTTTGAATAGAATACTAAAGAAATCATCATAATCTTTACCAACGGGCATAGGTACGATGATGCCAATGGTGTGGGTTCGCTGGCTTTGTAGTTGGCGTGCAATGGAGTTTGGCTCGTAGCCCAAGTCATTGGCAATTTTGATAATGTGAGAGCGTGTTGTTTCGCTGACATCATGATAGCCACCCAGCGCACGAGACACTTGTGTGACAGAGAATCCAGATACTTTGGCAATATCTTTCAGCGTAACAGGCATAAGTAAAGTAAAGAAATATAGTAAACCGAAACGATTTGGTAACTTGAATGTACCCCGTCTGAAACGATTTGTCAAATTTTGGCGAATAGATAAATAAACTAAGTTCTAAATGACTTCCCGTTTAAATAGTTGATTCTTTAATCAATATTGACAATATATTCTGACAAGTTATGATGACCACTTATTGCTTTTGAGAAACTTGCTCGGAAATGACCAACTTCACAGCACAAGATATAGCCAATAAGTTTGGGCGGTTTGCATATTTAGAAGAGGTGTTACTCACTCCGATTTACTCATTTTTTTGTGAACAGATTGCCAACGACCCTGATCCATATGTCCCCTTTGCAAATTTGCTACAGGATGGGCAACCCATTCCGAATATGCTCTTGGCGGCAGTGCATTATGAACTCCATTCGCAACAGGACCATCCACTGGCACAGTATTATGCCTCGCTAACGGATGTCCCCAAGCCACCCGATACCGAAGCCTATACTTTATTTCGAGATTTTTATGAGACAAATCAATCAGCACTATTAGATGTTGCCCGTAACAGACGGACGCAAACCAATGAGGTTAGGCGATCTGCGGTGTTGCTTCCAGCATATACTGTCGCATCAAACTTATCAAATAATCTACCCTTGTCACTGATTGAGATTGGCTGTAGTGGCGGACTAAATCTGTCATGGGATAAATATGGTTATCACTATGACAATGGACAGCAAGCAGGAAATCCGCAGTCTCCTTTGCAGATTGATACGATGGTAAAGGGCGATAATCCTCTGCCGTTGCCGAAACAATTTCCAGACGTCGTATTTCGATGTGGGATTGATTTGAATCCGTTAGATATAAGGGATGATTCAGATGTGCGTTGGTTAAAAGCGCTTGTGTGGCCCGAACCGAGTGACCGCGCACAGATGATGGATATGGCTATTTCTATTGTACGGGCGAATCCGCCACGATTGATACAAGGCAATGCCCTTGAGGTTTTGTCAGAAATCACGCCGAACATTCCAAATGATAGTGCAGCGATTTTTTATCATACCTTCGTAACCTACCAATTTAGTGAAATTATGCGACAAGCATTAACAGAGCTTATCCACGTACAAGCTGGACGCTTTGATCATGCATTTTATGTCTCGATCGAGTGGCTGGATAATTCGTATGCGCCGATGCTTCATCTCACGCATTATATAAAAGGGGAAGTACAGTCCAAGAAACTGTTAGCTCGGTGTACAGGTCATGCGCGTTGGGTGGAGTGGCTTATATAGTCCCGAGAATCAATTGGCAACGGACAAAGTTCGCCACGAATATGCGGAGTTATCGAGTTTTGAGTCTCACAATTCAGGATATTACAGCTTTGATTTTGATTTTTGTTCCTGCTTAGTCATGATAGGCAGAATGACTTTAAAGGTTGAACCCTTGCCCAATTCGCTATCGACAGAAATCGTACCCTCGTGGCTTTCCACAATCCATTGTCCGATAGATAAGCCCAAGCCGGCTCCATCCGAATCGCTATGCTGTGTACGGGAGGTATCTACTTGATAGAAGCGTTCAAAGATATAAGATTGCTCATCTTTAGCGATTCCAATCCCTGTATCCTGTACCTCGATGATTGCATTTCTTTTATCTGAATAGACAGATAAGGTAATGGCTCCATTATCGGGTGTGAATTTAATGGCATTATGCAGGAGATTCATGATTAACTGCTTGAGATAATCGTGATTGCCATTGACTTTGGTTGCTTCCATCCGCCCAATACTCAGATTTAGCGGACGATTAT
This sequence comes from Anaerolineae bacterium, assembly GCA_028284565.1. The sequence goes on from JANQRM010000112.1 coordinate 4,753, forward strand.
CGATCCATTGAAGGGCTTCTTCATAGGCTTCAAGTGCTATCGGATCGAGTTCTAAAGGATAACGATTGATCGTGACGTTACCATAGTCTGCACGGACCAGAGTCAACGCCTCATTAATCATGCGAGACATGCGCTCGACTTCAATTTTCATAGCTTCCATCGACGACTCATCTAATCCATAACGCTCAATCAGCTCCAAATTGCCTTGCACCGTTGTGAGCGGCGTGCGGAGTTCATGGGACAAGTCAGAGACAAAGCGTTTTTGGAGTTGGAAGAGATTCTCTAATCGTCCCATCATATGATTAAATGAACGAGTCAAACGTCCGATTTCGTCTTTGGAGGCGCGGTTTGGCAGACGAATGGTCAAATCATCTGATAGGGCAATTCGTTCAGTGGCATCTGCAACATCATCTAAGGGCTTTAGGGCGCGCCACGACAAAATCATGCCAACTGCAATTGAGAGACTAATGACCAGAATACTAAAACTGATCATAAATATCCGCATGGCTTCAGTGATTTGGATGATCATTTTCGACGATGTAGCAACTTGCACTACCCCAACTTGTTGCCCGCCAGAGGTGGTGATGATGCGAGTGATAACTCGCCCCGCCATATTGTTGAAGGTGATGTCGCTGTAGATGGCTGTCGTTGTTGTGAGTGTGTTGGCATCTAAAGGGGTGACGACTTCAAATAAATCGAGGGAGCTTCGACGTAAGGTCAGTGCCTCATCCTCACCCAGTTGCCACACCTGCACCGACGTGCCAGGAATGCGAAAAACATGATCACTACGAAAGGTTATGCCCCGTTCTAATGACCCAAACTCGCCCACAGGCACAACGCGAATGGTACGAATGACTTGTGTGGCAGTAGCGTTGAGGTCTTCATCAATGGCATTAATGATAGTCACGCGAATCGCTAAAAAGACTGCCAAGCTAAACAGGGCAATCACCAAAGCAAGCAAGCCAGCATATGCCAGCGTTATGCGCGTGCGAAAGGGCATTGTCTTGTGCTAGTCCTCGCGTAAGACGTAGCCTACACCGCGTACTGTATGGATGAGACGAGGCGACTCATCATCCTCAGTTTTTTGGCGTAGATAGCGTACATAGACTTCGATGATATTACTCTCGCCCCCGAAGTCATAACCCCAGACTCGATCAAAGATGACATCCCGTGTCAAAACTTGACGCGGATTCCGCATGAACAATTCGAGTAATTCATACTCTTTGGCGGTGAGGTCAATGGCGACTTCGTTGCGGAAGGCGCGGTGCGTTCCAGTGTCCAGTGTTAAATCGGCAAACTTCAAGATTTCGGGTTTGGATTGTGGGGTTGCCCGACGGAACAGCGCGCGAATCCGCGCAAGCAATTCATCAATTGCAAACGGTTTAACCAGATAATCATCGGCTCCAGCATCCAAACCAATGACACGATCATTCACGTCGTCTTTAGCAGTCAGCATCAATATTGGGACTTCGCTAGCGGCGCGCAGGCGTTTACACACTTCAAGTCCATCTAAGCCGGGAAGCATCCAATCCAAAATCACCAAATCTGGCGGATTGTCGCGGGCGACCATCAGGGCAGATTGACCATCTTTGGCAACATTGACCCGATAGCCCTCATAGATTAGACCTCGTTCGACAAATTGGGCAATACGTGCTTCGTCTTCTACGACAAGGATACGCTCTCGTGACATTTATTATGACTCCATGTATTGTCAATATTGAAGTAGTTTACCAGTTTAAGTTAAATAGAACCTGAGTAATTTTATGAGGTTTGGTGAGTGAACTGATAATCGCGTGACGGAATTTGCTCAAAATTTACATTTAGGCGAAGCTGTTTGTGATTTTTTGAAAAAATCTGCTGTATAATAAAGCCATAATGTTAGATATGGAAAGGAACAACAATGGCAACATTTGATGCTGGCTCATGGGCAGTTGCTAAGCCAGAAGCTACTTTTGATGTCCGCCCCTTGATGAAGATGGTCTACCTTTGGATGGGTTTGGGGCTAGGCATTACGGCTGTCTTGGCTGTGGTATTTGGCAATATGTTTCAGCAAAACCCAACATTGCTCAGACAAGAGATTATGATTGGTGCAATTATCGTCGAACTCATCTTGGTTGTTGCGCTCAGCGCAGGAATAAATCGCATGTCACCCACCGTGGCGGCGGTGATGTTTGTGGTGTATTCGGCATTGAATGGCTTTACGCTGTCGTACATTTTCTTGATATATGAGCTTGGTGCGATTTACTCGGCATTTTTCACAGCGGCGGCACTCTTCGGCGCGATGTCTTTGGTGGGTTACACCACTTCAATTGACCTAACACAGTACCGTAGCTATTTCATGATGGGCTTGATAGGACTAATCATTGCGATGGTGATTAATATTTTCCTTCGCAGCGATGGTTTCGATTTTCTCATCAGCATTGTGGGCGTGATTTTGTTTACGGCATTGACAGCATATGATACGCAAAAACTGGCACGTATGGCGAATCATCCCGATGTTCAATCGGCAGGGGCAACCTTGTCTAAGTTGAGTATTTTGGGCGCATTGACGCTTTATCTGGATTTCATCAACCTCTTCATATTCCTATTGAGGATATTTGGACGTAGAGATTGACTCGAACAGTCATTTAACATTGAGAAGGGCGAGCAGAAGTTCGTCCTTTTTGATTCTCCGTAAAACTACGTAAATTGGGAGTAACCTTAAAACCTCAAGGGTAATAGAGTTTACCTTAATGTATTCTAAAGTTAAGTTTAAGGATTGGGAGAAATGAGGGTAGCATGAATAACAACTTAATTTTGGTCGTGGAAGATGATTTGTCACTACAGTTGATTTATGAGCGTGTCCTGTCTCGTGCTGGTTATGAAGTCCTTTTAGCACGGAACGGTGAAGAAGCTCTCGAAATTCTCCAAGAAACGGTTCCATCAATTATTTTCCTAGATATGTTGCTTCCGCATGTCAACGGCGCAACCGTACTGGGGCATTTGGTTGAGGATCATCGCTTTGACAATACCTATATCGCCATTGCCAGCTCTAATCCTGAATTTGCTGATTACACACAAATCCTTAATCAAGGTGAATTTATCTTAAAACCCATTTTGCCCTCGATGATTGAAAACGTAGCGAACAAATATCTGGTGGCCACAGCCTAAGCCAGACTCTATCCCATATCGCAACTTGATGTACAATTAATCCCGTACATCAGTTGAACAAGTGATATGGGTCTTATGGCTTTTGAGTTAGATGCGTTAGTCGGACATCTTTATATTTTTGGCGGACGCTCGATTAGTGTGGCTCCTCCCGGTTCATTGGTGGAAGTTGCACCCATGAAAGCGGCTCGTGGACGTGAAACCGATACCTTTTTCACCCTTGTTCTTCCCTCTGGTGAGACCGCACCCACCTCGTTTTATCAGCAAATGGCATCCCTTAGCAGTGAGCAATTCTTTAAGTCAGCAGGAAGCGTGACCTCTGCTATTCGCTCCGTTTTCAACACCCTAAATCAAAACTTATATGAACATAATCAAGGCAAAGGTCGGCATTATGAGGCGAGTATTATCATCGCTGTCCTACATGATGATGACCTTTATATTGGGCGGGTGGGTCCTGCTCTGGCGATGTTGCGTGTCGATGGACAAACCGCAACTTTTCCAGATGATTGGCACAATGATGAAGCCCTCTTCAAAGCTCCCTTGGGTGTGCAACCGGTACCCGATACCAAGATTTCTCGCTATCGTATCAACAAAGGTACTCGCTTATTGCTCGCCGATGTCAACTTTGCTGAATTAAGCGAAGAACGTGTGGAGCAAGCTCTATTAGGTCAGACCTTAGAAACGGTTTTGGAAGACCTTAAGGGCATTGTCACCATGCAGACCCAATTGATGGGCGTAGAATTTATCCCAGCGGATGACCCTGTGCCAGTTCCTGTGGCTGTGGGTGAATCCTCCCCTGAAATCGGCGCACAGATTGCGGAAGCCCGTCGACAAGTGGCGAAAACGGCGGAGATGGAGGCTCTTGCTCCTAATAAGAAACGACGGACCAATGCAATCCAGCAAAATGCTCAGAAGGGACTTGGCAACACCTTCCAAAAGGCGGCGGATGGCGCAAGTTTCTTGAGCAAAGTCGTGGATGGTATCTTTCCGCCTCGTGAAGATGGCGAGAGTCGCATTTCTAAGGGCATGATTAGTGTGGCAGTCTTTGCGATTCCGATTACCTTGATTGCAATTGTCTTGCTCTTTTGGGTGCTGAATACAGGACTAACAGAGTTTGAGATTTGCGTCAACAACATGAATGATGGTGCAGACTTTGCCAGTTCTGTGGATGTAAGCGATGTGCAGGGAGTATTAGCGGCGTGGCAAGCGACCCTACAAATTGTAGAAGAGTGCGAGGAACTTCGTCCGGGCGACCCAACCGTGGCTGGAGTACGAGAAAATGCACAATCACTGATTGATGCACTCAACAATATCACTCGCCGACAAGCTATCCCAATTGATGCTTTCCCCGACGCAACGATAAGCAAGTTGTTGTTGCAAGGCTTGGATTTGTATGCGTTGGATAGCGACAATGATTTAGTGTATCGCGTGAAGCTCGGCGATGATGGGCGCAGTGCTGTCTCCAGAGAAGTCTTGCCTTTGATGCGACAAGGTGCAACAGTAGATGGGTTGGTGGTCGGCGATATTATCGACATTGATTTTGATTCGATTCGTAATGAGGTTGTCTTGCTAGACAATGACGGCACATTTGTGCGTTGTGACCCCCGCTTTATTATGGATTGTGATGCCCAGACGGTGTTGGCGACGGAGTTATGGAATAACCCAGTTGGCGTTGATATTTGGGAAGGTCGCTTATATGTCTTGGATGCAGGCGGTGGACAACTCTGGCGATATGACCCATCTGGGAATAGTTATGGGAGTAACCCGACGGAGTATTTTTCTGGCACGACCCGTCCGACACTCGATACCGTCGTGGATTTTGATATTAGTGCGTCAGGGAGTACCAATGGTGCGGTTTTCCTAATGCAGTCAGAAGGGGTAATGACGAAGTATTTCGGGGGGATACCCGAAGGCTTTAGTTTCAGTGAGTTCCCAAGTGGACAAGAATCCTTAGATGTTGCCACAGCCCAAGGGATGTTCCTCAACGATAGCCCAATTGACCCCAGTTTCTATATCATCAGTCGTGGCAATCGCACGATTTACAAAACCACGCTTTCGGGGACGTATGTGTCAACCTATCGCGTGTTTGATGAGAGTAATCTGGCATTGATGACGGATGTGGTCGCAGACCCCGGACAACGCCTAATTTATGTCTCATCGGGGAATACTATTTTTGCAATTGATATTGCGAACTAACTCCTAGCCTGTTTCCTCAGTGTGTCAAACGTGTTACCATACGAGTCTTCTAAAATACCTTTGTTGAATCTGAACTTTTGATGGAGAGATTTTGATGACGACGACAGCCGAAGTCATGGAACGTTTTGAAAAAGTGATGTTTCCGGTGGCAAAACCCTATCATGCCAACAGCCCTATAGTCGTAGACCGCGCAAAAGACCAATATATCTGGGATATTGAAGGCAATCGCTATCTGGATTTCTTCGGTGGTGTGCTGACCGTTTCTGTAGGGCATTGCAATGATGAAATCACGGAACGGACTCTGCAACAACTTCAAACCGTGCAACATACCTCCACGATTTATGTGAATGAACTCATGGTGCAGGTAGCAGAAAAAGTGGCAGAACTCGCACCGGGACGTTTACAGAAATGCTATTTCACGAGTACCGGGACAGAAGCCAATGAAACGGCTGTGTTGGCGGCTCGGATGTACACAGGCAATCCAACGATTGTGACGATGCGTCATGCCTATTCGGGACGCTCCATGCTGGCGATGAGTTTGACCGCACATGGCACATGGCGACTTGGTGGTGTGAAAGACCCCTATGTATTGCATATCCGTAATCCCTATACTTACCGCGCGCCCAATAATATGTCAGCCGATGCGTTGGTAAATTTGGTGGTTCAAGATTTTGAAGAGACGCTGGCAACCATCACGAATGGACGCATCGCCGCGTTCATGGCAGAGCCGATTCAGGGCGTGGGTGGATTTATCGTCCCGCCGCAAGATTTCTTCAAGCGGATTCTGCCCATTGTCAAAGAAGCGGGGGGCGTGTTCATCGCTGATGAAGTGCAAACGGGATGGGGGCGTACTGGCAACAAATGGTTCGGGATTGAGCAATGGGGTGTGGAGCCAGATATTATGACCTTTGCAAAAGGCATGGCGAATGGCTCTCCGATTGGGTGTACGATCACCACACCAGAGATAGCTGATGCTGTTCAAGGGGCGACCTTTGCGACCTTTGGCGGGAATCCGGTAACGATGGCAACCGCTCTCGCCACGATTGAATATATGGAAACCTACAACACCAAAGAGAACGCGGCGGTACAAGGACAAGTCTTGCGCGAAAAACTCGAAGAATTCCAAGCCGAGTTTCCCTTCATCGGAGAAGTGCGCGGCATGGGCTTAATGCAAGCCTTAGAAATCGTCGTCCCCAATACCAAAGAGCCAGATAGCGGACGGACGCTCGCATTGGTGGATACCGCGAAGGAAAACGGCTTACTACTGGGTAAAGGGGGCTTATACGGCAATGTGGTGCGGATTTCGCCTCATCTCAATGTCTCCAGCGAAGATATGGAGACTGCTCTCGATTTAATTGGCAAGACACTCATCGACATCTCTGGATAAAATGATCAAAATAACCTGACCTTGCTTAAATTTTGGACATTTCCGATAGTAGGGAAAAGTGTAAGAGCGTTCAGCTGTACGCCTCTACAAATGGATAATCAAGACGAATTCGCATAAATGACTGATTTATCACTTCGCACAACGTCACAATCAAGCCTTAATTGGGCGCGTTTGCGGTTTCCGATCTTTATTGCGTTGGCTGTAATTGCTGTTGGTATCACACTCAATTTGCTGACAACATTTTCCAACTTCACAGTTGAAGATACCCTCCTCACCGACTCGACTTTGGGTGAACTGGCTGTCTGGATGGCTGACCAAACGGAAGAAGAGGAAATCGAGTCGATCTTAGGACAATATGCGGAAAATTGGGCGCAGTCCATCGGTGACGAGACGCTGGATGCAGAGATTCTGCTGATAGCAATGCAGAATAGTTTAATCGTCTGGACAGGGCTGGTGATTGTCTTGATGAGTATTGGTGCTTTGAGCGTTCTCCTCAAGCAGTCATGGGGACGTTATGCAGTCTTGCTGGCGTTGTTGGGAATGGGTATTCTTCTTTTTATCATCCCACCCATCGAAGGTGATTCGACGCAATCCATGGTGCTATATGGCATGTTGGCGCTGGTAGCGATGCTCATCATCCCTACGGAGAAGCTCAGTAAAATACTCGGTTTTTTCATCGTGCTGGCATTGTTACTTGTGGCATGGGAAGCAATCAAGTCGTTTGCCGATTCGGTGCAGTACAAAATTACCTTGCCACAGGGCAGTTGGTCATATGAGACCTATGAAACTTTAGATGAATCGCTGTTAGCACTAGAAGCTGGCGATGTCAACGGGGTGTTGTTTGATCGCAATGACCTCGAAGATGTGATGGCTCCTTATCCCTTGGATGAAGATGAAGACATCAACCCTGACGAGATGCCCTATCCTAATCTGCGTTATTTGAATGACCTCGATGCCACTGATAGTGTTGCCTTTTTACCCATGATTCCTGAATTTCCGGGACGCTTGCGTTTTGCGGTACGAGTCGAAGATGTGGCAAAGCACAGCGCGACAACGGGCTTTCTAGGCGATTCAATCGGCACAGTCGCGGGAGACTTCGCTGAAGAGAAGTATCTAACAGAGCCACGC